>JAOUFE010000119.1 GCA_029858425.1 Spirochaetia bacterium
CAGAAATTCAAAATTCAGTCAGTAAATCTTATTGTCTGCTTACCTCTCAATTAAAGTATGCAGTATGATGCGCGTATTTCTGAGGTTGGGAGAGGGTACGTTAAATCTTCTTGAAACAATTGGGGCTTTCAGCATTTTTTCCATGCAAACCATAAAATGGATATTCGCAACCCCCTTTGATTTCCGGTCACTTCTCTCGCAATTGAATGAAGTAGGCGTCAAATCTATTCCTGTCGGCGTTGTTTCCTCTTTTTTTGTAGGCATGGTAATGGGGCTTCAATTTGGCGGACCCCTTGAAAAATACATGGAAGGTATCACATCCTTTCTGGGAGGCGGAATCTCTCTGGCGATGGTGCGTGAATTGGCTCCTGTTTTAACCAGCATTTTATTGGCGGGCCGCGTAGGATCTGCAATGGCTGCAGAAGTTGGCACGATGAAAGTCACGGAACAAATTGACGCGCTGACCACCCTGGCCACCAACCCTATTCACTATCTTTCAGTCCCCCGCTTTCTTGCGGCAATTATGACCATTCCCATGGTTGTTACACTCGCCATTCTTGTGGGAACATTCGGGGGAGCGATTATTTCATTGTTAATGTTCAATATACCATTAAACCAATATCTTGAATCTGCCCAGAGCTATGTTGATCTGACGGATCTTCTTTCCGGCATTTCGAAAAGTATTTTTTTTGGAGCAGAGATTTCGTTAATGGCAACATTTATGGGTTTTAGAGCAACCGGGGGCGCTAAAGGAGTGGGAAATGCTACAGTTTCAGCCGTTGTAAACTCGATTATGATGATTATTGTTTCCGATTATTTTATCAGTTACCTTTTTCAACTTGCAGGATTATAAAATGCCATGAAACCCATGATAAGCGTAAAAAACCTCTCCAAGAAATTCAAAGACCAGGTAGTCCTCGACAACATCAATCTGGAAATTAATGAAGGCGAAATCATGTATGTTATCGGGAAAAGCGGCTCCGGCAAATCCGTTTTATTAAAAAATATGGTAAAACTCCTTACCCCGGATGAAGGAGAAATTATTATCGATGACAATAACATATTCAGTTTAAATGACATAGAGCTTAATGAGTTTCGGAAAAAAACAGGCGTTTTGTTTCAAATGGCTGCGCTTTTTGACTCATTATCCGTTTTTGAAAATGTCGCCTTTTCCCTGCGAAGATTTACAAAACACTCAAACTCACAAATAGCCGATATTGTCCATGAAAAATTATCTCTCGTTGGTCTAAAAGGTTATGCCGACAGACGACCTGCCTCGCTGTCGATCGGTATGCAAAAAAGGGTTGGCCTTGCAAGAGCCATTGCCCTGAATCCGGAAATTATTTTTTGTGATGAACCCACCACAGGAGTCGACCCTCTCCTTGGCGCAGCCGTCGATGATTTGATTGTCAAATTGAACAAGGAACTATCTGTTACCGTCATGGTAATTTCGCATGATATGTCTTCAGTATTTCGGGTGGCGCATCGCGTGGCCATGCTGTATAATGGAAAATTTGAATTTACAGGATCCGCCGAAGAATTGCAAAAAAGCGATAATCCTGTGGTAAAACAGTTTGTCGCCGGATCAGCCTCTGGCCCCATGTCTATAATTTAGGAAATTAATATGGAAGAAACAAGAAAAATAGCGATCAGGGTGGGAATGTTTGTTGTTTTAACTCTGATCGTGTTTATTATCATGGCAGCGCTTGTTTCCCGCTGGCAATTTAAAAAAGCCGGGTTTGTGGTACATATCAAGTTTAATTTTTTAAACAATCTCGGAATGAATGCTGCTGTCAAGATCGCCGGAGGGATTCCAGTCGGCTATGTAACAGAAATATACCAGAAAGAACTTCAAACATATGTAACCGTATATTTAAAAAAAGAACTCGAAAATAAAATCCCCAAAAAGCCGGAAACAATTTTTACCATATTCAGCTCCAGCTTAATGGGACAAAAATATATCAATATTGTAATTCCGGAGTCAAAGGAAGGGGATGAATTTCTCAAGGACGGCGACGAAGTAACGGGAATCGACCCACCCTCCATAGATCAAATGATGCTTGCCTTCTCCAGTTGGTTTGACGGAAAAAACGGTGGACAGGTGTTGGCTGAAATTATTCAGGAAACAAGATTGTTTATCAGTAATTTAAATGCCATTGCCTCGGAAAACAGGAATGACATCAGGGTGACGGTAAAACAGGCCCGCGAATCATTTTCGACACTGGCAACCCAGCTCGACATTCTTATGGCCAAGCTGACCATCCTTTCTACAAACTTTACCGATATTTCTACGCGCAACAAGAATGATATTGAGGTCATGCTCACCAATCTTTCCCAGATTTCCAGAGAAATGAATACGATTACACAGAGGGTAAATTCGGGCAAAGGATCTATGGGAAAATTGCTGGCAGACGAAGAGTTGTATAAAACAGCCAACGAAACTCTGGAAAATGCCCGGGACTTGTTTCAAAAATTAAAACAAAATCCCTGGCTGTTGTTGTACAAAGAATAAATTCCAGTTTTGTTGTTGTGCTTATTTCTCGCTCTTCTCCATGATTTTTCTGCGCACGGCCATATCGCCAATATTGGACAATATTTTTTCCTGAGCCACACGCGGATTGTCGCCGCTTTGAATCGCCAGAACCCCGTTCACAATCATCGAGCGCTGAGTCTTTAACTTGTGATTAATATTTTTGACCTTGTTGGACAGCGGAAGCCAGATTAAATTGGCAAAGCCAATTCCATAAAATGTAGCAATAAAGGCCACCGCAATACCTCTTCCCAGCTCTTCGGCTCCGCCGGAACCCAGGCTCTCCAAAACGTGTACAAGCCCCATTACCGTTCCAATAATTCCAAGAGTCGGAGAAAATCCTCCCAGAGTTTCAAACACTTCGGCGGGGATTTTTTCATGCTCGGCCATAGAGTCCGAAAGGTCTTCCAAAATATTGCGGATGGCTTCAGGATCCACACCATCAACGGCGAGCTCAATTCCGAGTCTCATCAATTCATCTTTCAGGTTTTGAACTTCTTCTTCCAAAACAAGCAATCCATCCCTTCGAGCCCTTTCAGACATGGAAACAAGCATGTGGAGGGTCTGCGCCAGATCTACCGATGGAGGAAAAATCGTTCCCCTGAGAAATTCCGGAATTTTTACAACTTCTTTCAGTCCAAACGATGTAATGGCCACGGCAATACTACCGGCAAAGATCAATACAAAGGCGCTTAACTGAAGAAAGGCCGAAACGTGGCCGCCCTCAATAATCAGGGTCAGCAAGATCACAAATATGCCGCCAACAAGACCAATAAGCGTAGATATATCCATAGTTCAACTCCTGTTTTTTGCCCTTACGGACCGGTTTCCATTTCTATGTCGGGCAATTTATTTTGCGGTAGATCTTCATCTTTGTATTCGCGCTTGTAATCTGCCCTTTTTAATATGATAATATCGACACGCCGGTTTAGCGATCGACCTTCGGGCGAATATGACCGACTAACTTTTCGAAACTTGCCGTAGGTAGTCGCCGACATCTTGCCTGGTTCAACGTCTTCTACCTCGGAAAGATAGCGCAAAACATTGATGGCGCGGGCGCCGGCAAGCTCCCAATCCGTATCGTATTTTTTCTCATGATCAAGGTCAGCCATAACCTGCATTTCATCTGAATACCCTTCCACGCGGATAAAGGAATTCAGTCCGCGTATCAATTTGGCTACTTTTGCCAAAGTCATTTTGGCGGAATCGGAAACATGCGCCGATCCGGGGGCAAAATAGTTTTCACCCACAAAACTTATAATTACGCCGCGCTCCTGATCTTCAATGCGTACCTGTTTGCTTTTTATCTCTGGCTTGAAAAGTTCCGTAGCTTTTTTGTAAGCATCGAGAAACGCCCTTCCTTCGCGGTTTTTTACCCTGAAACTGGTAAGACCACCTTCCAAAAGTCCGGTATGTCCAATTCCCTGCCCGAGAAATGCCTGTCGGATCGATTCTTCCACCATTCTAACTTTAATAGGGTTATCTTCTTTTAACGCATAGAGCAACACAAACACGCCAAAAAGCAGCGTTACCATGTCAAGGTATGTGAGCATCCAGCGCCCGGAACCCGATTCGCCGCTGCCGCCCTTTTCTTCTACTTTTTTCTTTTTTCTTGCCATGATTTTTCAGCATTGTAATAAGACATCACCAGGAACCTGTTTCAAGCCCGATAACTTCATTAAACAATCCATTGCTGCGCCAAATTTATTTCGTATTATATTAATCGTAAGAAAATGCCGCTTTTACAATAAAAAAAAATGAAATGTGAAATTTAAGTGAAATTAAATGAAAGGAAAAGGGGCAAGCCTGCCCCTCGCTGCGTCTTTTTTGGGGTTGAATCAAAAAGTCCGGAAGTAAAGCGCGCTAACAACCCAAAAAGAGACTCCGCTACCCCGCGTATGGTTGCTGCATTGTTCTATCCGATAGCTTCCTTGACGGGATTAAAGTTTTGAATTTCTGCATACAAAACATTTCTGGCTACTTCGCTGGCATCCAGAAATTTAAATACACAGGACTTCTCGTATAACTTTGACGGGAGGATAGTTCCACGGCAGGAAAACAAATAGCCGCTCGGAAGCTTTGCCTGAAAAAACCAGATCTCGTGATGATTCAGGTAGTAAGGAACATCTTCCTCATTTAGAGCGGAGAAAATTACGGCTCTGTCGGAAAATATTTTTGTATTGCCATCAATAATATGACCGGCAAACCTTGTATTGGCAGCCGGCAACGGCCAGGGTTTTAGCGTACACCCGGATGATATTTCGGCCATAAAATGGTGACCGCTTTTTTGCTCCACCCGACCATCAAATTTAAAGCGGATAAAATCAGGACCAATTTCGGCAAGAGTACCATAAACCATGAAACTGCCAAAATGGGGTCTGAAAAAATACAAACCAACCCCGTTTTCTTTGGATAAACCCACTGGATCAAAATTTTCGATAGAAATTAAAAACTGGTCGGGCCATTTTTTAATCACCACTCCGGCAATTTTGTCCTCACCGGACTCTATTGCACAACTTTCTCCAATATATATATCGGCCGGCGCTTGAATTTCTCCGGCATGCTCGCGGGATGAGAAAAGTTTTTCCATAATATTTACCCGGTCTTCGGCTTGAAGAGCCATGTTTTCAAATATGGAATCATTGATCATTTTATGAAATCTTTTTTTACTCATAATGAGATCTTCCTGCGTGCGAGCCTCAAGCAATTGATAGCAAGCTCGAACTATTTCAATTTCTTTGGCAGAAAGGTCGTGTCGCAACATGTACGACAGGACGATATTCCATCGCGTATTTTTCGCCGCACGGGCGCTGACATAACGATAACCCAGATAATAAACGAGGATCATAATTGCAATGAAGACAACAAAACCAATAAAATTGTCCATTCCAAACGATGGCCATTTAATAATCAGATCGTCTTGCAGCAATATCCCGATAATTTGAAACATAAACGACGATCCATCCGGACTCCGTAAATTGTCAAGAGAATTAGAAAACCGGATTAGAAAACCGGATGTATGAAAACCGGATGCAACTGGCGGATCAGCACGACGGCGTTTCATCGCCGGTTCGCGGTGCGCCGTTTATGGCGTCGGAAAGAGGAATGCCTGTTGAATGGGGAGTAGTTCCCCAAACTGGAGTTTGGTTTGTGCTCGGATTGCTGATTCAGACCCAGATATTTCGCTCGCCCCTCACCTACTCTATTTCTGACGTTTGAATGTAATTACTACGAATAGTTGAAATAGGACTTCAAGGGAAAGCGCAGCAAAAGTTGCTAAAAGAAAAACTACGAGATATATGGCTCCTCCTTGACAGTCACTGCAAGATAGATTGATTCTTGAAGCATTGGCAAAAAATACACCAATCGTAGAAAAAAGAATGGAAACAATTAAATTAAGCACTCCAAGTTGGCTTACCTCCCGGGATCCCTGCACACAGAATATGTCAATTCCTGTCGCAAACCAATAGATCTCCCAGACCACCAGTACGGTCATTGCAACATAGACCGGGAATGCTGTAACGCTTGATTTCAAATGAATTTTTTAGAGGCTTGGAGTCAGGGGGAGGCAAGCGCAAAATTAACCTCAATTTTTGTGCGAGTCAGAACGGAAAAGGCTGAGACTTGAAAAATTTGGCCAATCGGCTCAAGCCCGATTGACCCGATCCGCGAATGGCGGCGAGCTTTTGACCTTTGTTATATGATGAAAATATTTGATTAATCAAACATAGATTTCGATATGGAAGTCGAAATCTATTTCTTAAATCTTTAAATTTGATTCATATCCATAAAATTTTTGTTATCCAGGCGATACAAATTGAAGATTTCACCAAAAAAAGTATCCTTTTTAACATATTCAAAATGTAATTTAGTTGTGATTATATAAATTGAAATTATATTTTCAGGTTCAACTATCGCATGGATATTTTCAAGTTTGTCAACTTGAAAGGCGTGTTTAATTATACTGGATGCAGCCTCTGTGGCAATTCCCAAACCCCAATATTCCTTTTTTAATCTATAACCAAGCTCGATAAATTTTGTTCCATCTAAATTCATCAAGCCTGCATCTCCGATTGAATAATTGGAATTTTTGTCAATTATTATGAACTTGCCGAATCCATATTTTAAATAATGATCAATATATTTTTGAATTCTATTCTTTGTTTCTGCGAAAGTTTTATCGGGACCATTCGGCATCCATCGCATTACATCTGCATCATGAAACCACTTTTGCGCTTCGTAAGCATCTTCAATTTTGAATGGCCTTATAATTAACCGATTCGTCTCTATCATTTTTTTCAACAGGCGAGTCTCTATAATGTTTAGCCGGTACGTCTTTTCCTGGACTTTGCCAAATGAGTAACTATACTTTCAGTTTTTTTCTTTATCTCAAGCAATCCTTGCAGGGCTTCATTCACAGCTTCAGATGATGGGAACGATTTTGCCATTTCAGGAGAAATTAAGGCCACACTAGTACTTTGGTTGCTTCCTTATAAAATTTCCCGCGTTCAAGTTTAGTAAAATCTGATTTACTATATTCTTTTCGCATAATATCCTTAACCTTCTTCATACATTTGCCTCTCTTTATACGCGATACGCGAATTTACAGCAAAATATTTTCATATATAATGTCAAATTGAATAGTACATTGGCGGCCAGAGGCACCAAGGTCAAGTTTTTTATTGGCAAAATACATTGAAACGTCACCATATGGTCAATTTCAACCATTTTTTTAACCGGGGGGATGGGCAGCAACCGTGTGCTGCCCAAGGGGAGCCGAGCTCCCCTTTTTTTTGCATTTTTTTTTAAAAAAAGCTAAAGGATTTTTCCAATCGCTCGAAAATTGAGGAAATACCAGGCTGAACCAGAGAGTTTCAAAACAAGGCAGCAGAGCTGCATGAAACAATCTTATTTATAAAAAGGCAGGGAAGCCAGGGAAGAAGACGAAAAGTTTCAAGGAGGAAACAAATGGTAATTAACCACAATTTAAGTGCTATTTTTGCCGAAAGATCCCTCAAATTCAGAGGATGGGATACTCAAAAGGACATTGAACAATTGTCCAGCGGCGAACGCATAAACAAAGGCGGTGACGACGCATCCGGTTTGGCTGTTTCTGAAAAAATGCGTACGCAGATCCGCGGTTTAAAACGCGCCGAGCAAAATACAGAAGATGGTATGAGCTTTATTCAGACCACCGAGGGATATCTCACACAGACATCCAACATTGTTCAGAGAATCAGAGAACTTGCAATTCAATCTGCCAACGGTATCTACTCCGAGCAGGATCGCCAGTTGATCCAGGTGGAAGTTTCTGCCCTGATTGACGAAGTTGATCGAATTGCTTCACAGGCTGAATTCAATAAAATGAAGCTCCTGACAGGTTCGTTTGGAAGATTGAACCCAACCGCAAGTATGTGGTTCCACATGGGCGCAAACATGCACCAAAGAGAACAGGTGTTCATTGAAACCATGACGTCGGCGGCTTTAAAGCTGAGAAATCCTGTATCGATGACCTTTATTTCGATCTCTACTCCCGGCAAAGCCAATGCCGTTATCGGACTCTCCGATGAAGCTTTGAGAATCATCGCCAAGCAAAGAGCCGACCTGGGAGCCTACTACAATCGTCTGGAATACGCAGC
>JAOUFE010000013.1 GCA_029858425.1 Spirochaetia bacterium
CATGCCGAACGCTTATTTGTTTTGTTCCGGTTTCAATTAATTTTTGGGTAATGTCATCTGTGATTACATCAGAATAGTTTGCCATGTCGATGCATATATCTTTTAGAACTTCGTTGGTAGTTTCGTATGTTTTTAAAAATTGAGTAAATTTTTCTTTACGATTTTGGGAAGAAGAAGTGAAATATTCCGCTTTGCTTTTAATCCAGGACTGCTCAATTTGCGCATAGTAGTTTTTTTTTGCGGGCATAAATGGATATTTTTCGTAAATCATGTTGATAATTTTCAGGTTGCGATCCCCTTTGAGTACAATGTCATCGAAGTTTGGAGCAGAATATTGGGGAGTAACAATTAAAGCAAGGAAGAACAGGGGAATGAGAATAATATTTTTTGTTTTCATTGTGTATTTTGCGGATTTTTTCCGTTAGCTCCTTCTTTTTTTTCTGTGGAATTATCACCGGATTTATCAATCATTGGTTCAGATCTCTGCTCAGCAGATATATTTTCTGTCTTTTCCGGAACTTTGTCTGATTTAAAACTTTTGACTCTGGAGTTCATGGTTTCGCTGATTTCGTTTAAGATTGATTTTTTACTTTCATCAATTTGGGAGTAGTCGTCATTGTGATGCAGCAAGAATGGATAATCCGAAGGAATGGATTTTTTATTGACATTATTAACAAGTTCATTTTTTAAAAAACTGTAATCGTCGATTTCCACAAATTCAATTTTTTTCAGGGCAACGTCGATGGATTGTTTTTTATATGCTTTTTTGTCTACCACGGGGGTGGAGCATTCCACAATAGCCATAATTGCATATTTCTTGGCCTGGATAAGGGAGTTTAGCGCTTCCATATAGTATTTGATTTTTTTGGAATTCATGTAATGATTTGTATTGTACCCCATTTTACGGATTTCAACACCCTTCGCAAGATATGTATAACCGGATTTCAGGTAGTATTCAGCCTGCATATCGTGGGCTACAAGAATCAGCGGCCCGCTGACTTTAAGCAGGTTATCTGTATCCAGTTCATATTGTTTGGTCAGGATTTCAAAATACAGTTTTTTCAGATTTTTTTGACTCTCAATAATTTTATGGTAAGCCTCAGTATAATTACCGCTCAAATTATATATATTGGCTTCAAAGTTCAGTTCGATAGCTTTTTTGTATAAGGAAAAGAATTCTTCGTTTCGAAAATTGGATACATGGGGATTAATAAATTCGATAAAAAATTTGTTTTCCGCAATGATTTTTTTGGCAAAATCAGCATCTACAGATACGCTGTATACTTTTTGGATAAACAGGGAAAAAAAAATGGCGTAAAATAACATTTTTTTCATGATATTGATCTTATTGTCGATCGATTTTCCAATTATGCTCAATTATTTTTTTCGCATGAGCAGTTTTTCTTCGTTTTTTTACGTTGTTTCTGTGAACGAATCCGATAATTTTAGGGATTTTTCCCCATATATTTAGTTTTGAAGTGGCAATATAAATTCAATGTATAAATAAAAAAAAAGGGCTTGTCTAAAGAATCGGCAATTAACCACAGAGACGACCACTCTTTTTTAGATCGTAGCCATCTTTGTGTCCTTCGTGCTGATATTTGTTCTTCTTAAGACAACCCCTTTGAAATCTGTCCTCCTACAATACGGTCATATCTGATGACCTGTTCCACATTTTCGATTTAAAAAGGAAAACGTATCAATATTGCTTGTATATTTTTTTTTAGAATTATAACATAAAAAAAAATAAAGTCAAATGAAAACCCGCGAGAGGTGATTGAAGAGTGTCAGAGGTTTGATTTTGTCGCAAGCTGCAAAATTCCGCCCATTCGAGGGGGAGCATTCCAGGTTCAGAATACAGGGGGATTGTGAGGTAAAGTTATTGACAAAGTAAAATCTCCTGGTGATTCGTATACAACTGGAAAGGTATAAGAAGAGAAATAGATTTATGGGGAAAAAAATTCGGACTATAATTGTTGAAGATGAGCTGCCCATTCGGGAGGAGATTCTTGAATTGGCTCTCAGGATTGAGCGTCTGCAAATAGTTGGAGTCGGAAAAAACGGAAAAGACCTGGAAAGTTTATTGCTGGAAAAAAAACCCGATCTGGCACTTTTAGATATCGAACTACCCATACAAGACTCAATGGCTGTATTGGCCGAGCAAAAAAATCTTCCTCATTTGATATTCATATCTGCGTATGAAATGTATGCTCCGAGGGCTTTTGAAATGGAGGCTGTGGATTACCTGGTAAAACCAGTAAAAGAGGATCGGTTCAATCAGGCTGTAAAGCGCGCCATTGACCGAATTCACTCAGACAACACTAACGATAATCAGTCGAATAAAGCATCGAAAATACTCTGGGTTCGTGAAAACGACAGGATAATCCCTGTTCCTGTAAATGAAATTATCTATCTGGAAGCAAGCAATAAAACCACGTATATAAATGTGCGGGATGGTAAACAGTTTTCTGTTTTACGCCCACTTTCCAGTATATTGGGTCAGTTTGAGTCATCCTCTTTTTTTTTGCAGATCCACCGAAAATATGCAGTAAACGGCTCGAAAATACTGGAAATGCATCCATTATTTCACGGAAGACACGAAATAACCATAAAAGGACTTGATCAAAAATTGCCAGTAAGCCGGCGTTACGCATCCAGAATTTTGACAGGTTTGAAAAGAGCCTGAAAATGAAAAACAGGAAGCTTGTTTTTATTTTTCTGCTTTCTGCTTTTTCCCCCGTATTTTCCAGCCCGGCATTAAATCTTCAAAATAATCAGCAGTTATATGATCTTGGATCCTATGTATCTTTTTTTAAAGATCCGGAGAATCAACTTAAAATCGAAGATATCATACAACAGGACAGGGCAGGCAGTATCTTTAAGCAAAACAGGGACAATCCCAACTTTGGTTTAACAAGGTCGAGAATTTGGGGAAAGGTTGATTGTAAAAATAGTTCATCCCGTCAAAAAGACTGGTTTCTGATATTTGAATCAGAAAGGCTGGAAGAAATTAATATTTATGTTGTGTCGCCGGAAAAAATTATTTCTAAATTTCATTATGATCGATTTCAGTCGTTTCAGGAAAGATATGTCAAACATAGAAAACTGGTATTTCCTCTCGATTTGGAAAAGTCCTTTCAAACTGTTTATTTCAGCGTAAAGTCAGAGGATTCAATGGAGCTTGGAGCTGTTATTGCTTCACCCATCGGATTTGCCAAAAAAAACTATGATGATATGCTGATTGCCGGTTTGTATTATGGTATTATGATCTCGATGATTATTTATAATACATTTATTTTTTTTACCACCAGAGATAAAAGTTATATTTTTTATATAGTTTATATTCTTTCTTATTCGTTGGTTCAATTCAGTATGGATGGATTGCTTCATGAATATATTTTTAATCAAAGTTTTGGATTGGCTCGCGATTTGCGCATATTTTTTTCGACCTCGGCAATGATATTTGCCTTACTTTTTGCCATATCTCTTTTGGAGGTAAAACAAAAGTTTCCCGGGCTATATAAAGCATATCTAATTGTGCTCATGGTTTGCTTGATTCCGGCTGTTTTGCAATCCATTTTTGGTTTTTCCATAGGGTTGATCAGCCTTGTATACGTTTTGTTTGCTTTTTGCCCGTTTCAGCTTGTCTCCGGACTTATTCTTGCAAGGAAAACAAGACTCGGCCGCTATTATTTTGCAGCCTGGTTCGTTTTCATATTTGGAATATTGATTCATGGTTTGACATATCTTCATATATACGTTCCATTCCCGGAAAAAATGAACTACTCTATGCAATGGGGAAGCGCAATAGAGGCTCTGATTTTATCTCTGGCGCTTGGATACCGCATTAATCTCTTGCGTCAGTCGATCATGGAAAAAGATACAGAATTGTTAAATGCAAAGTTTTCAAATTTAAGAGATAAAATGAATCCTCATTTTGTTCTAAATACATTAAGCATTATAATGTCTTATTTAAAAAGAGACGTTGAAAAGGCTGATGCCGCTTTGAGCCACTTCACTTCGGCATACAAGTATTTGATCAGACATGAAAACCAGCATATTACTTCAATGGAAAATGAAATTGAATTTACAAAAGACTATGCAAACATTTTATTGATTAAATTTGGAGATACGTTGAAAATTGAATACGATATTCAGGGGAAACTTGATAAAATATCCATTCCATTTCTTTCTTTGCAGCCCATTGTTGAAAATGCCTTTAAGCATGGAATACGCAAACTGGAGAAAGGGAAAATCCATATTCGGATCAGGGTGAGTATTCCCAAAGTGGAGATTGTTGTAAAAAACACTTCTAATGAATGGAAAATAAAAAATCCGTTTAACGGAACCCTGGGGGCTATTCGCAGAAGAATCCAGCATTTTTTTGAAGACGGGGATTTAACGATACGCAATGAAAATAATGAAACTATAGTTCAAATTAATTACAAAAATATAATAAAACAAGACAATGTTACCCTGTCCCCTGGATTTAATAGAGTATAGACCTATGAAAAATCTCCCGCTTGTTCGTATACCTCCGTCGATTTTTTTGCAACTTAGAAAAGGAAGCCCCTGGGTATTTCGAGATTCTCTGCCTGATTATGAAAGCATTAGAAATCTTTTACCCGAAGGCGGGTGGGTGAGAATTTCCGCTTCTAAAAACCCGGGCGGACTGGCTTTGTTTGATCCGGACAATGCCATTGCATTGCGGATTTTTGACAGCTCCCATGAAGAGATTCCAGTAAAGCCATTTTTGCACTATAAAATATCATCTGCGATTTCGATTCGTTCACCCATTGACCGCTCCATAACAAATGGAATGCGCCTGATTCACGGGGAAAACGATTTTTTGCCGGGTCTCGTTGCAGATATTTATGATCGTCTGCTTGTCTTTAGGCCAGATACAGCAGTCTGGATTCCATTTTTACCTGTTGTAACGGAATATCTTTCCAGAGAGGTTGCTTTCGATGCATCCTGTCTTATTTATTCCGGTCAGTCAGGCTGGCTTGAAGGGGAAGCTGTTTTGCCGACGGAATTTTTGGAAAATTCTCTGCGATTTATGGTTGATCCTTCGGTAGGTCAAAAAACAGGTTTTTTCCTCGATATGCGGCCGAACCGGAAGATAATTCAACAATTTTCCGGCGGTAAAAACATTCTGAACTGTTTTTCCTATACCGGAGCATTTTCTGTGTATGCCCGTTCAGGCGGCGCCATGGAAACAACGAATGTAGATATTTCCAGCGGAGCCATAGAGGCGGCCAAAGAAAACCATCGAATCAATGGATATGCCGACGAGAAAACCGGCTATGTTGCGCAGGATGCTTTTGAATATCTTGAAACAATACCTGAAATTTCTGTAAAAAAAGTTCGAACTCTGCAAGGCCCCTTTGACATGATTATTTTAGACCCGCCGGCATTTGCCCATTCCAAAGAAAAAATTGAATCTGGAATTGCGTCATACCGAAAATTAAACCAGACAGCATTGGCCAGGCTTGGTTCGGGGCAGTACCTGGCGACGGCTTCCTGCTCGTCGCGTATCAGCGCGGAACAATTTCTTGGCGCCGTTTCCGAAGCTGCTTCGGAAACCGGGCGCAAACTTCGGCTGGTTTATTCTCATGGGGCAGGGGAAGATCATCCGGTTGCCCTGAACAGCGGGATTATGCCCTACCTGAAGTTTTATTTGTTCATGGTGAGTTGACGGTACTGGCGCGACCAAAGTTTTGTCAATGCCAGCCCCCGGATTTTGGGCTATTCCTTGCTTTGTTCTCTCATAAACTTGATTACTGTTTCATTGGACATAAGAACCGGCATTTGAGTCCAGTTTTTGTATTTGGCCAGCATCTCTGCTTCCCGTGAGGGATCGTTTGCGGCAGTTTTCATGTCTGCAAAATACTGTTTAAAAATAGATATTAATTCCGGGCCGCCGATATCGCCATGACCAGGGACTATTTTTTGAATATCAAAGAGTTGGGGCAAGTCGCTAAACGCCTTTAAATATCCGTTGACATCGACACCCGTTCTCATCGTAAGAGCCGGAGCCTGTTGATTGAGAATAATATCTCCCGTAAAAAGCATTTTACGCTTTTTTAAATAAACAACAATATCGCTTTTGGTGTGTGCCGGGTAAGGCATGTTTTTGACAATAACTGTTTCATCTCCAATTTTAAACTCTGTTTTATCTTTAATCAGATCCGTTGGCATAGAATCCGGATCTGCCTGGCTGATCCAGAAATCCGCTGTATATCTGCCGCCGGCATAAATTTTATTTCCGGGATATAATTTGTTTCCTCCCACATGATCCGGGTGAATATGGGTATTAACCACAATGATCGGTTTGCCGCCGGCAATTTTTCTAACCATTTCGTATAGTTTTCCGGAGGCTCCGGACATTTTTGTGTCAATCACAAGAACAGCGTTATCGCCCTCTAAAATCCCGGAGTTTCCCCCGCCACCCGGAACAAGAGTAAGATTTTTGTCATAGGCAATTGTATCCATATGGGTCATTTTTTTCAGGAATGGGGCAACCATAAAAATATAAAAACCAAATCCCAGGGCAAAAATTCCGCCCGCTATCCATAATATTTTTGATTTCATGTGACAAAGTATGAATGGATGCCATAATGAAAACCCAAAAACAGATATACGCAATCCGGAATAAAAAAGAAATATCCGTCAATTGCCGGAATTTATGGATATTATTTGGACAATAGTACTGGATTTTTCCCGGGCATTTTCAATTTTGTTTATAGCAATGGATCCGGTCAGCCTTATACCTGTATTTCTGGCGCTGACTCATAAAGAATCGCTTGCAGCAAAAAGGAAAATTGCGTTGCGTTCGTGCATGGCTGCCCTGGCGGTTGGTTTGCTTTTTTTATTTGCCGGAAAATACATTTTTGACTTGCTGGGAATTTATATGGCTGACTTCAGGATTGGAGGCGGGCTGCTTCTTGTTACCATCTCTATATACGATATGATTAATCACGGACAAAGCAAAAAGCCGGATTCATCATCATCAGCGGTAGTGCCGCTGGGCGTTCCTTTAATTACAGGTCCGGCAGTATTAACCACCTTGATTTTCTTGTTTGATAATCACGGATATCCGATAACGATCGTATCTTTTTGCCTGAATGTTCTTATCGTGTATATTTCATTTTATTATTCGCAGTGGATATTGAAGATATTTGGTTCCGAAGGAATTCGCGGTTTTGCCAAATTAATATCGATTCTTCTTTCAGCCTACGGCGTTATGATGATACGGCGAGGGATTATGGAAATCCTTAAATCAAGCTCATAACGCCCTTGGTAAAAACGCGTTGATGCAGGTTTTTCTGACCGAATTTCGAGTACCTGCCAAAACGCATAATTTCATGCTTTACCGCGCATCGCATTAATTTTTCATTTTCCCATGAATATGTTTGCATGGATTATCCTCGTAACGCTCCTGTTTCAGTACGCCTTGAATCTGGTTTCAGATATTTTAAATTTAAAGGCCATGTCGGAAAAAATTCCGGATGAATTCAGGGGATTTTATGACTCGCAGGAATATGAAAAGTCGCAGCGGTACACGCGCGAAAAAACGCGGTTTGGTTTTGTAACGCATACTTTTGACCTGGCGTTGATTCTGGGGTTCTGGTTTCTGGGCGGCTTTAACGATGTGGATGGAATCGTCCGAAATGCCGGGTATTCTCCGATTATCACAGGTATTATTTACATTGGCGCTCTTGTAATATTAAATGCTCTGGTCAGTTTGCCTTTCCAGATATACTCTACATTCGTCATTGAGGAAAAATACGGGTTTAACAGAACTACCGTAAAAACCTATGTCTCGGATCTTCTAAAAGGACTCGCGCTTGCCGTGATTATTGGCGTACCCCTTTTGTACATGATTCTCTGGTTTTTTGAAAATACCGGATCGTATTCCTGGCTATACATCTGGGTGGGCATAACGCTCATCAGCCTCCTGCTGCAATTTATTGCGCCAGTGTGGATTATGCCATTGTTTAACAAATTCAAACCCATGGAAGACGGCGAACTCAAAAGCGCCATAATGAAATATGCAAAAAAAGTATCCTTTGCCTTAAAAGATGTTTTTGTAATGGACGGATCGAAAAGATCCAGCAAGGCTAATGCTTTTTTTACGGGGTTCGGCAAAAACAAAAGGGTGGCTCTTTTTGATACGCTGATTGAAAAACAGTCCACAGACGAGCTGGTTTCGGTTCTGGCGCATGAAGTAGGGCACTACAAGAAAAAGCATATTGTAAAGGGCATGATTACAAGCGTGTTGCATACGGGGGTATTGTTTTATTTGATGGGCGGTTTTATCGAAAACAGAGATTTGTTTGACGCTTTCTTCATGGAGCATACATCAATATACGCCAGTTTGATTTTTTTCACCATGCTTTTTTCGCCTGTGGAAATGATCCTTTCGATGGTCATGGCCGTATTCAGCCGAAAGCATGAATATGAGGCCGACCGTTATGCCGCCGAGACCATTCAAAAGCCGGATCACTTAATTTCCTCGCTAAAAAAGTTGAGCGTGGATCATTTGTCCAATTTGACCCCGCATCCGTTGTATGTGTTTTTGCATTATTCACATCCGCCCATTTTATCAAGGGTAAATGCATTGCGCAGTATTGGGGAAAAGTCCAAAGCCTGAAAGAGCGCGAATGCGGGAGGCTTCGCCCCCCTGGGGCCGCACGGGGTTGCGGCCTTCCCCCCTCATGCGAACGCGGAAGCGTAAAGTTGCCGGTATCTTTTTAGCTGGCTTTCGTTGCCGTGAATACCGCCGGAGTGAACAAAAAGCAGGTTTTTGTTTTGAAAAACAGGAAGGTTTTGTTTGATGCACAGCCATGCGGCGGCATCGTAAATCAAGTCTATTTCAAGCCCGTTTTTTTGTAGCCCCAAATATACTTCAAGCAGGTCGCGATGAGGTTGGGCAAATTTTATTTTCAGGGGCGGTTCCAGAATATGCAAATTATCAGGGATGCCATGAAGCGATTGCATTTGTTCCATTAAATATTTCCTGGAACCGACGCACGGCACAGTAAAAACCCGCACTCCAGGAAGATTTCGGGCAAGATAAAGCGCCGTAGTACCCGTCCCGGAAGAAACAAAAATATCGAAGCTGGAAATGTTCATTTCCCGGGTTTGAGATTGCAATTCTTCGGCGAGCAGATTCATTCCTTCTTCGGCTTCCAGGCATTGCCCTCCCATCGGGATAGTTATGGTTCGATTTAAAAAAGAAGTTTTGTTGTTTTTACGGCAGAAGTCGTCGTATTCGGCATGATCCAGCTCACAAAGATGCATACCATTTTCGAGGGCAAACAAAAAATTTCCTGCAGGTTGGGTTTTCAGAAAGGGCGGTATGCGACGTGTAAAGTAGGTAAATTTCCAGTTTTTGGTTTTGGCCAGCGAGGACAGCGCATACATGGAATTGGATTGAGCTCCGCCACAAGAAATCAGCTCATCGTAATCCAAAGGATTATGATGAGCTAAAAAAAATAGTTTTCTGGCCTTATTACCATTTAGAAATGGATGAATCAGATCATCCCTTTTAACAAAGAAATACCGGTTCAGGTATGAAATTTTTTGAATCGGTGAAAAGTTCAACCCTTCAAGATTTGCAGTTTTTTTCGTAGTACTTTCTCATCTGAATTAATCTTCTTGAGAAGCATTGTCCTTGTTGGTTTTTCGCTTCCTTCCAGTTTCAGTATCCTGTTAGCAAGGTTGATTCTGCGGCGAATGGCCTGAATCGATGGTATGGAACGTTTGAATGTTTTCGCAATTTCCCTGTCCGTTTTTTGATCGTTGATTTCCAGAAATTGTTTCAAGAGCTTGTCATTCCAGGGCAGGGAGTTGCCGGTGCTATAATTAAAATCAGAGAATCTTTTCCGGGTTCGCGCTTGATGGTTTTTTTGTTTGATTGCTTTCCAGTAAGGGTGGCGATTTCGGGCGTAAGCAATGTCTTCAATGGCATAATTTGTCTGCTCAAGCCATAATTTTGTAGCTCTTGCCTTTTCTCGTTGAGTTAAATTGCTTTTGACAGACTGGTCAATGTACTCTTCCGGAGTTTTGGCATTTAAAAGTTTTTTTAATTTTTGTTTGGTTCGTGTATCTGTGATTATACTCATGATTCATTCCTTGTATTGTTTATGTTCTGATGCAAGTTAAGAAATAATGTCGCTAACGTCAAATATTTTTTTGTTGCAGGACGAACTGCAATAAAAGCATGAACTCAAAATTCAGTCAGAATGATTTAGACGGGCGCAGTTTTGGGGCGCTTCGCGCCCCAAAACTGCGCATTTTAATTCAGACATGAATTTCGAGTTCAAGCCCAATCTCATAAGGAATACCGGGAAAGGCGGCATTTCTGTCGGTTTGCTGCAACGGGGAATATCAAATGAATTTATTCGTCGTTATTTGTGTATTGGACAGAAAAAATCAGGTTCGGTACCGCTTAAAAAACTCTGCCCCTTGACGGCATCGGGGCATGAATTTTCCGAATGCGGAACGCCGCCGGATTTTAAACAAAAATTTTCTTTGGTGATAGAGGATAGCGTGAAATTTTCTTTAAAAGGCGGCGGAGGATTATTCTTTTTTACATTTTGAATGTATTCAATCCATACCGGAGAGCAGATGGATCCTCCTGATTTATCGTCGCCCAGGGGCGCATTCATGTCGCTGCCAATCCAGACCACGCTGGCCTCATCGGAGGTTAATCCGGCAAACCAGGCATCCTTGTGGTCGGAGGTTGTTCCGGTTTTTCCTGCAATTTCAAAATTTAGTGCGTCCCTGTTTTTATTCCGGAGGTCGGCAACCCAGCCAGATGTTCCGTCCTTTTCAAAAATAGATTCCAGCATTTGAACCAGTATATAGGAAGCGTCAGGATTCATGATTTGCGTTTCCTGGGGTTTACCCTCATTGATCCAGAGCGTTTTACCCCGCACGTCTTCGACTCGCAGCATAAACACAGGATTTACCTGTCTTCCATTATTTATTAAAGTGGCATACATAACGGCAACTTCCATGGGAGAAAAAACGGGCGTACCAAGCGCAATTCCCATCTCCTGGGGAATACGCTCTGATAAATCCTGGGAAAGAATTTTTTCCAGAAGATTGCGTAAAGAATTGATGCCTGTCATTTGCAGCGTCTTTACAGCAATCGTATTGCGGCTTTTTTTCAGGGCTTCGTAAACAGTAATGTCGCCCAGATAGCCATTGTCATAGTTATGATATTCATATTTGCCGATTTTCAGGGGTTCATCTTTAACAATTGTGGCCGGAGTCAGTTTCTTTTTGTCAATGGCAAGATAGTAAATAAAAGGTTTCAATAGCGATCCAACCTGGCGGTAGGCCATGGTCGCGCGGTTAAATTGATTGCTGGCAGAGTACTCGCTGCCTCCGATCATGGTCAAGATATACCCGGTTTCAGGATCAAGCGTGATAAATGCGCCATTGGTTTTATCCGAAGCCGCACGAAAATGTTCGGCATCAGAGTTTCTACCTCTTTTTTTGGCTTCGGTTTGTTTGCGATTAAAATAATTTTTTTGATCTTCTATTGCTTTTTTCAACGCGAATTGAGCCCGATCTTGCCTTTCATAGTCCAGGGTAGTGTATATTCTCATGCCCCCCTTCATAAGCTCATCGGGAGAATAGGTTTTCAACAATTCCTGGCGAACCATTTCCAGGAAATAAGGCGCCAGGTTTATGCGGTATGATCTGTCGGGAAATTTTCCAATGTTGGAACTGAGCTGATTATTTAATTTTATCACGTCCCAATTCTCATAAAAATTCTTCAATTCCCTGTTGACTTCGGCGGCAGAAACAGCCTTGATCTCAACAAGTTTTTTTAAAACCGTTTTTTGCCGTTGTAAAGATTTGGCAAGGTCATTAACAGGGGAATACTTTTCGGGGCTGGGAAGCAATCCAGCAAGGATGGCAGTTTCCGGCAGAGTAAGCGCTTCGCTGGGTTTGTTAAAATAATATTGAGACGCAGACTCAATGCCAAAGTTGCCGTGTCCCATGTAAATTAAATTCAGGTACATTTCCAGTATCTGGCTTTTCGTAAATTTTTCTTCGATGGTAATTGTGGCAAAATATTCAAATATTTTTCTGCGCAGCGTTTTTTCCTGGTTGGTAAACAAAACCTTGGCAAGCTGCTGGGTAAGCGTGGAACCCCCCTGGGAATACTGGAGGGTAACAATGTTTTTTAATACGGCTCTTAAAATAGAGGAATACCGGATACCATGATGTTCATAAAACTTTCTGTCTTCGGAGGCAATTAATGTTTGCGCCACATATGGGGGCAGTTTGTCCAGATTAATCAGGGTGCGCCTTTCCGTAAAGAACTCGCCAATGAGTTTGTCGTTTTTGTCGAATACTCTCGACGGAATCGCCACAGTTCCGACTGAAACCGATGATCCTGTTTCTTCCGAAGGCAAGGGGGAACTCAGTAAATCAAGCTGCTTTCGGTAAGTAAAAAGTTTGTTGATGATTTCTTCTTTTTGGGAGTTCCAGCTTATGTAGGCGCCGACAAAATATAGAACAAACAAGGCAAAACAGAAAACAAATCCAAGTGTAATCCACAAAATGAATTTATCTTTAAATTTTGATTTTCTTTTCATTTATAGCGGCTGTCTTAAAAGTCGAACGTTACACGGAGGCGCGTAGAACTCTGAGATTTTGATACAATATCTTCTGAAAATGAATTTTCTTCGAATTTTCTCCGTGAGCCCGGTAATCCTCCGTGGTGATGTTTTTTCTTTTTTAGACAGCCCAGGAATATCACCCTTTCATGGAGGTGATTTGAATTTTCTGAAGGGATTGACGGTGTCCCCATCTTCGTCTGTAATTTTTCTTGCTTTTGTATTTAAATCCGGATATTTTTGGAGCTTTTACATCATCAATAATCATTGCCTTGATGGCAACGTTGGCAAGGATTGGTTTTCCAACGGAAACCTTGTTGTCATTTTCAAAGAGAAGGACATTCTTGATATCTATTTCGTTGCCTTTTTCAAAGCCGGTTTTTTCTACATATAATATTTGTTCAGGGATTACCCGGTATTGTTTACCGCCCATTTCGATTACAGCGTACATGCGGCATCACAGACTTGTGCAATGTGTCGTCAATAAATAAATTTAAGATTGACCCCGGCTATCTTTTTTTTTGAACTGCTCTATGGAAATTATCAGAGATATTATCGTATACATTTTGTTGGGAGGGCTGCTGAGCTGGTATTTTTATTACTTTAAATACAGAGATATTATTGGCGGTTTTACGGGCGGCGTGATTGTAGGTCTGTTGGGTTCGGTTTTGGGCGTGCTGTTAATCCGAAAGCCCATCAGCGCAACTCTGGATTTCTTGCAAAATGGCATGTACATCTCCAATGTAGACTTGTTTACGGGTCTGCTCAGCGGATACCTGGCTTTATACGTGTACAATAAAATCAACCATGACAAAACCAGAAAGGATTACTGAAAATCGTCCTTTATTTGTAAAACTTCTGCCGTTTTGGCTATTTGCATTTTTTGCAGTCATAACAGGGACAACCATAATATATAAAACAGCCCATCCATTCGAAACAATCCCCGGACTGACAGAAAACCGCCCTATGACCGAAAGTCTTTTCCCTGTCGACAGAGGATCCATAAACATGGATTCCACGCGCCGCTTTTACTATGTTGCCGAAACGCTAACAAATTCGGGATATCTTCGGTGCGATGTCTATCTGCCATCCGGGAAGTGTCCGGAATCCGCAGATGTTGAAAAAACCGGCAATTTGTTTTATGAAATTCGACATAAAACAAAAAAAGGAAATCATTTTCTTTTTTCAGACGCTCACGAAAAACCGTATCATACCTATAAAACAATGGTCGTAAATCTGGAAAGTTCCGGAAAGGCTATTGGAGTAGTACTGTATTCGGATGCAGATGAAAGCGTATTTTCGGAGGTTTTAAAAACCCTCGCAAACAGGCAATGCAATAAAAATGTTATTGGGAAGTGGTATTTTATTGAAGACCGCGCGGTCTTAAACCATCTGGAAAACTTCTACCACATGAAATTCAGAAACAGATCGATGCCTTTGCAAATCATTGAAAAGAAAGGCGGTCATTATCGGGACGCCGACATTCTGGCAAAAAATATAATAAATAGCTTAAAATCAAAAACGCCGGTTTCAAAGTGCCTTGAAATCTAAGTTGTATTGAGAGGAATTTTCCAAAAAGTTGGAAGTTCACCACGGAGGCGCGGAGAACACGGAGAAAATACGAAAAAAATGCGTTTTCAGACGTTAGTTCATCAAAAACTCCGTGTTCTCCGTGCCTGTGTCGGGATCTAAGTCCCACGTCACGGAACAACCTGTCACCGGCCTTCTATTCCCGTCGGAACAGAAGTGAAAATCAAAACGAGAGACGACCACTCTTTTTTAGATCGTAGCCATCTCCGTGGTGATATTTTTTCTTTCTTGGCAGCCCCATTATGGATGAATTTGTTCCATGTGAAAACGAGAAGACTTTATCTTCGGATATTTTTTTAATTTAGAGTTCCGGAGAGTAATTAATCATTGACGATACATTCCAAAATAAAATTCTGTCGTACTATATAAATTAGAGGAAATAGATGCCAACAATCAATCAATTAATCAGACAGGGCAGAAAAGCGTCGGTCAATAAAACAAAGTCGCCTGCTTTGCAGGCCTGCCCGCAAAGAAGAGGCGTATGCACGCGCGTAATGACCTATACACCCAAAAAACCAAACTCAGCCTTGAGAAAGGTGGCAAGGGTTCGTCTAACCAATGGCATTGAAATTACTGCCTATATTCCCGGTGAAGGGCACAACCTTCAGGAGCATTCCGTGGTTCTGGTTCGGGGCGGCAGGGTAAAAGATTTACCCGGAGTGCGTTATCATATTCTCAGGGGAGCTCTGGATGCGCTCGGCGTAGACAAGAGAAGAAAAAGCAGATCTAAATATGGCGCAAAAAGGCCAAAGGCATAAACGGAAGGAATTATGGCAAGAAGAAGAAATAGAAGTTTATTAAGAAAGATACTTCCGGACAGCGTTCACAACAGCGAACTGGCGGCAAAGTTTATTAACTCCATGATGTACAGCGGTCAGAAATCAGTAGCAGAAAAGATATTTTATGACGCCATTGATATATTGACAGAAAAAACAGGCGAAAACGGATACATTGCCTTTGAAAAAGCCATGAGAGCCGCAGAGCCCACCATTGAGGTAAAATCCCGCAGAGTAGGCGGCGTGACGTATCAGGTTCCGGTTGAGGTGTATCCAGTTCGCAAGAGATCGCTGGCGGCACGTTGGGTGATTAAATCAGCCCGCGCGCGAACCGGACGTTCCATGAGTCAAAAATTGGCCAATGAATTTATGGATATATTAAACAATACTGGCGGAACATTAAAGAAAAAAGAAGAAGTGCGAAAAATGGCCGAAGCCAACCGCGCCTTCTCGCATTACGCATGGTAGTCTTTTTATTCCTTCCATAAAAAACAATGAGCGCAGCAATGGACAGATGGATTCGCATGCGGCTTGTTTGTTTGCATAATAAAAATTTGTACAATAAAAATTAGGGGAAATGTATGGCAAGAAAATATGCTCTCGATAAGTATAGAAATATTGGAATTATGGCTCACATTGATGCCGGTAAGACCACCACGACGGAAAGAATTTTGTATTATACAGGAAAAACCTATAAAATTGGCGAGGTTCATGACGGAGCAACGGAAATGGACTGGATGGAACAGGAAAAGGAAAGGGGCATTACCATTACTTCTGCTGCCACCACTTGTTTCTGGAAAGATCACCAGATTAATATTATAGATACTCCAGGCCATGTGGACTTTACCGTCGAGGTAGAAAGATCTCTTCGCGTACTCGATGGTGCGGTGGCGGTATACGATGGAGTTGCAGGCGTAGAGCCCCAAACTGAAACGGTATGGAGACAGGCCGATAAATACAAGGTGCCCAGATTATGTTTTGTAAACAAAATGGACAGAACCGGCGCGGACTTTTACAATGCCGTAAAAATGATGAAAGATCGTCTTGGCGCAAATGCCATTCCCATTCAACTGCCTGTTGGAGTTGAATCGAGTTATACAGGGCATGTAGATCTTGTGGAAAACAAGGCCATTATCTGGACAAACGAAGATCTCGGGGCTCACTATGAAACAAAAGAAGTTCCGGAAGACATGAAAAAACAGGTCGAAGAATACCGTGCCGCCTTAATGAGCGGTATCGCCGAAGCCAACGATGATCTTATAGAAAAATATCTGGAAACCGGCGTTTTAACCGTGGAAGAAATGAAAAAAGGCTTGCGCCATGCGGTTTTACAAATGAAAGTATTTCCGGTGATGTGCGGCACCGCCTTTAAAAACAAAGGCGTTCAAACTCTCCTGGACTGCGTTGTGGAATACCTTCCCAGTCCTCTCGATGTTCCGCCAATACCCGGTTATGAAACTGCCCATAAAGATGACGTGGGTGTTGAGCCAACCCTGGTTCGCCATGCCAGCGATGAAGAACCTTTTTCTGCTCTTGCCTTTAAAATCATGTCAGATCCATATATCGGCAAGCTTACATTTTTCCGTGTTTATTCGGGAGTTTTGCAAAAAGGTTCCTATGTAATTAATACTACCAAAGATAAAAAAGAAAGAATTGGGCGAATTCTCCAGATGCACGCCAATCACCGCGAAGAGCGCGATGAGGTACGGGCGGGCGATATTGCTGCGGCCGTTGGCTTAAAAGACACTTCCACAGGCGATACGCTGACATTTGAAGATAATCAAATTGTACTTGAAAAAATGATATTCCCCGAACCGGTAATTTCCGTAGCCGTGGAGCCAAAATCCAAGGCCGATCAGGAAAAAATGGGAGTTGCCCTTTCCAAACTTGCAGAAGAAGATCCTACATTCAGGGTTCAGGGCGATGAAGAAACCGGCCAAACCCTTATTTCAGGAATGGGAGAACTCCATCTTGAAATTCTTGTGGATCGAATGAAACGCGAATTCAAGGTTGAAGCCAATGTGGGTAAACCCCAGGTGGCTTACCGGGAAACAATTCGCGGAACAGTCGAGCAGGAAGGACGCTATATCAAACAGTCGGGCGGACGAGGTCAATACGGACATGTCTGGATCAAGCTGGAACCCCAGGAAGCAGGCAAGGGTTTTGAATTTGTCAATAAAATTGTCGGCGGAACGATTCCCCGCGAATACATTCCCGCTGTTCAAAAAGGGATTGAGGAAGCTCTGCATACAGGCGTTCTTGCCGGTTATCCGGTTGTAGACGTGAAAGCCTCTCTTTTTGACGGTTCATACCATGATGTGGACTCCTCCGAACTTGCCTTTAAAATTGCCGGTTCCATGGCATTTAAAGATGCAGCCAGAAAAGCAAAACCTGTTTTGTTAGAACCCATGATGAAAGTAGAAGTTACGACGCCGGAAGATTATATGGGCGATGTTGTGGGCGATTTAAACAGGCGACGGGGCAAGGTAAACTCCATGGATTCGCGTGGAAACGCCAAAATCGTTGCCGCATTTGTGCCGCTTGGAGACATGTTTGGATATGCCACCGAATTGCGAAGTTTATCTCAGGGTCGGGCTGCTTACACAATGCAGTTTGATCATTATGAGGAAGTTCCCGGTAATATTGCCAAAGAAATTTCCGAGAAAGCATCAGCCAGACATTGATTTAAACGAAAATAATGGCTTCTGTTCTCATTTTTTTTGATTGATTCAAAAAAAAAATAGAAAAAAGTGTAAAAAAACAATCAATTTCCCAAAAACAGAATTAAGTGAAATACTTTATTTTGTTGCTGATTCCTGTGGCCGCATTTTCAAATTCGTTTCCGTTTGGGGATGATGGCCTGCGCATTTTCTTTGATGGAGCCGCTTTGCAAACAAGCGGATCGCCAATCTTTGACAGTATTTCGGGCATAGAAGTATTGCGCCAGTTTCACAGACTTCAATTCAGAGCGAAAATTCAAAGCGCTACATTTTACGATCTGCAATTGCAATACGAAGCCAGCGCTGGATTTAAGCTCGCGAACTCCTGGATTATGGGAATCAATGCAGCGGCAATTCCGGAGGTGAGCAAAAAAGTTGAGACCGGCTTTCGCTTTGGTACTTACATTAGCTACAAAGATGAAAATTTTCAGGCATACCTGGAGCCTTATTTTAATGGCGATTTCTCTTGGGGATGCCTGCTGAGGCAAACCATATTTGTTCCTCTAAAATTTGAAATAAGACATTCCTGGTCGTCTCCGGGTCTGGAACTGAATTTGAAACCCGAACTGTTTGAAAACATCTTTGTACAAATTCAATACGATATTATCTTGAAATCATTTGGCTTTGGGGTGGATATCAAAGCTGACCAAGGAGTTTTCATTGAGGTAAATTTGCCGCATTTGTTTTTTAACAAAGGCGAATTCCATGCCGGATTGGCGCTGACATACTTTTTCAGACCGGATGATTCAGAAAAAAAAATCGAGGCGAAAAAAAATGAGCCTTAAAAATATTACGGCATTTTTTATTGTATCGTTTATTGCATTGCCTGTCTCCAATGCGCTATTTGCCGCAGTATCTGCCGATCGTATGGAATGGAATACCGTTGCCGGATGGACGTCGGAAAACTCCAGAGAAAATATAATTATCTGGAGCTATTTAAAATCTGCTTATTATGAAGCTGGAATTTACAGCGCTGCAGGCAATTTTATGTTTTACGGAGGAGTAGATTATTTAAATAACGAATTTACATTTCAGGCTGGTTATATGTTCCGATCATTGTTTCATGGATTTATTTTGTCTCCTGGAGGGTATTTGCCGGAAAGCAAATCCAGTCCGGACATGCGACCAGTCGGTCTCGCCGCAGGATTTAAAAAAAACTGGTTTTCTGCTGCAGCGGGCTACTACTTGCATCAGTCGATTGATCGTCTTGCGAATATGACGGAGAAAACGCAGGTGTCCAGTTTCGCCGTAAACTGGTTTTTTGATAAATGGGAAATGACCAGTCAAACAGGATACTTGATTTCCGGTACTGCTCCGCCAACAAGCGACATGAAAAGTCTTTGGGAATATATGAATCCATATTTTTCCTTGTCGGCAAAAATCTCAAGGGTATGGGAGATTAACGCCATTTATTCCGCAGTCTATGGCGGGGCGGCGCATTCTTCGCTTTTCCTGAACAAATATCTATTTGGTCTGGATTTTATATACCAAAAAAAAGCAAATCCATGGGCAGCTTTAATCTATAACCAGAACTTGCTCTTTTATGCTTTTATGAAATCAGACTTTTTAATATTGAAAATATATGAAAAAAAAGAAATCATTACGGGGCAGACGAAAATCATGTTTCAAAACTGGATATTGTATAACTACGTAAATACAGAAATAAATTTAAGTGGGTTAATATATCATTCTCCGGAAGAAAAACTGGCGCCTTATATGGGAGTATATGCTTCTTATGATTTTAAGGTATATTACGGATCTCTTGGTTTTAGTTTTGGAGAAATCTGGATGCTGTGTCTGGTTTATGGGCTAAATGGATCCGGGCGGTTTTACCCCTATGATCCGGAGATCATCCCCGATAGATTTTACCTCGACAATCTACAGTTTGATTCCTATACATTTTACAACCACTCCTATACCGGAGCACAGTTTTTTTGGAATCAGGAAAACATGTTTTTCTACTTAAGCTTTCTGGAAAACTTTGAAGAGAAAATCAACAGTCTGGTCTTTACTGCGCGATTGATGTACAAGAAAGAATTTTAATTAATCCTTTATTTGCAGCTCAATGACTTCTTTGGTTTCTGGTCCAAGGTAGCCGGCGGCCTTCCAGATAACTTTTTTATTTTTTTTGAATTCGTTTCCGAGATTTAACCAGTTTTCAAAATAGACATTTTCAAATATTTTTCCATTGGAGGTTCTCCAGCGGTTATCTGAAAAAGAGAGATAGTCAAACATTATTTTTTGAATGGGATTTTTCATCTCGTCTTCGCTGTAGGTTTCAAAAGTATAAATTCCCCATTTTTCGATGCCGGTACCGGAGTCTATGATTCTTGCATACAATGGATAGTCTTTTGTCATTTTAAAGGTTTTATTTAAATCAATGTTCACAAATCCGTCGGGCAGCAAAATCCCGTATCCGAGCGCAGAAGGGGGCGCAATATTTTTATAAATTCCTGTTTCCAGATACGGAAGCGGGTTTATCATTTTTTTGTTGATCGGGTCATATATAAAAAAATGAAGATGTGCGCCTCCTGAATGCCCGGTATCTCCGGACTTTCCGAGGGGAGTTTGCAGCGTTAATTCTGAAATTTTATCGAGGTCTGGATTAATTTGCTGAAGATGCATATAGCCGCTCCAGTAACCGGCATGTTGCAGAACTATTGTCTTTCCGCCGCCAAAAGGGATGTCTCCTGGCCTGAATTTTGCTTCGGTTTTCCACAGCACCCTCCCGGTTTGAACCGGATAAACCGGAATTCCTTTTCCGGCAATGTCAAGGCCATTGTGAAAATGATCCATGCGCGACTCGCCAAAGGTGGAACTGATGATAAACGGCTTTTCGATATCGACTGGCCAGTAAATGTGAATTTCCGGATCGGTTGAGTTTGGAGTGTCGGCGCTGAAAATCTGAAGAGAGGCAAGGCAAAAAAAACCGAACAGTATTTTTTTGGACATATCCGGAACTTTATTCCAAATCATGTCCCGTCAAGCGCTTAATTTTGTTTTGGTTTTCCAAATACATTTTGCATGGACAATAACAGGTTTTGAAGCTCGATTAGATTTATTTTCAGAAGAGCAATTACTTTATCTACTTCTTTTCTATTTCCAAGGTTGTTATCGGAAAACTGTTTTAAATTTTCAGTTACAGAATCCATATTGGTCATTATTTTCTCAATTTTGGCGCTCAATGATTTGGAGTCATTCAGTATGTATCCAATGCTGTTGTCTTTGGAGTTTAGTCTTTCGGTCACCAGCCTGATATTTCCGGTAATTTCAGCTGTATTGGCCAATGCGACCAGAATTTTATCGCTGGCGGCTGTTCTCTGGTTTCCTCTCAGTCCTGAAATAATGGCATTTGTGCTGTCCATGGTTTTGGAGATATTGTTCAGAGTGGATTCAAGGGCAGGCTTGAGTGTATGAACGTCGTCAAGAATTAATTTAATTTTGTCAGTTAATTCGTCCGTTGCTTTGGATGTTATGGCAAAACGGGTTAAAATATCCTGGCCTTCGGGCATATCTGATGAATATACCAGACTTTGTGGTTTTAACAGAGTTGCATCGGGATCCGAGTTTGTCACCAGCACAAGATTGGAAGCTCCCAAAAGACTGCTTTGAATTCTCACTACTGAATCCGTTTTCATCAGATAGCGGTATTTATTGTAAACATAAATATCGGCTCTGATCTGGTTATCTTTTGTCAGGGTCATGGATTTTACTTTTCCGATGTTAAACCCTTTATACTTAATTGCCGTACCCCCGGTAAAACCGTGTCCGTCATTAAAAAGGGTGTAATGGCTTTGCTTGAAAGCAATCAAGTCGCTTCCCTCGATAATTAAAACGGCCAGTACGAGAAGAAAAAATACGCCGGTTAAAAGAAAAAAAGCTACGGATTTTTGTCGGTCGTTAAATGTAAATGGCATATTCCCCTCATTTGTTCATAAGCGATTTTATAACATGATTTTTTGATTTTAACAGATTGTCCGGTTTTTCGCTGGTGACAAGATGGCCGTTATGCAAAACACCTACCTGATCGGCCACCGATAAACCGTAATCCAGGTCATTTGTCACAAGAATGCTTGTTTTTTGCGCTGAATGTCTGGCCTTGATAATTTTTTTTACCTTTTTTTTTTCAATCTGATCCAGATTGGATAGAGGTTCGTCCCAGAATAATATTTCAGGATCTTCCAGCAGAGCCCGGATGATGTTAAAAATCATGCGTTGCCCCGTGCTTAAATAGTATGGCCGTTGTTGCAGGATTTCGGCATCTATATTGAACAAATCCAGGTATGGATTGATTTTATCGAGTATTTCGTTTTTATTCAGGGATGTGTGGTAAAAATAATAAAGCGACAGATTTTCAAAAATCGTCATGTTGCTGATCAAGGCGGAATTTTGAAATACAAAAGAACATTTTTTATGATACTCCAGCATATTTTTCTGGCTTAGTTTATATATATTTTCTCCGGAAACCATCACCGACCCTTCAATATCCATAAATAAACCGTTGATTACTTTTAGAAAAGCTGATTTCCCGCTTCCGGCGGTACCCATTAAATAATAAAATGATCCTTTCGGAATGACTTCCGAAATGTTCATCAGTACCGGATGACCGTTTAGCCTTAAGGTGATATTTTTTAACTCTATTCCCTGCATAATTTTATAGAGAGAAACTCAAGGTCATTATTATATCCAGTATAAAAAGCATGGATATAGAACTTACAACTGCTTTTGTCGTTACCTGTGGAATCTGGGTCGAAGAAAATGCCTGAAATCCGTAATAAATAGAAATGGCGGCAATAAATACTCCAAAAACTGCGCTTTTTAAAACAGCTCCGAGGATATCCACAAAGCTGATTTCGCGGGTAATATATGTTTGAAAATCATTGAAGGTTAATCCGGCATAAATGTTGCCCATGCAAAACCCTCCGAGAAGACCCATGGCAATAAAATAAACGGTTAATACCATAAGAGCCATACAGGCTCCCATAATCCTCGGAAAAACAACAAGATAAAGAGTGTCAATCCCCAGCATCTCCAGGGCGCTGATTTCCTCATTTACCATCATGGTGGCAATTTCTGCGGAAATTGCAGAACCTGAACGGGCAATCACCACAAATGCAGTTAATAATGGGCCAAGCTCTCTGACAATGACACTATCCAAAATTACGGCGATTAAATCCAGCGCGCCTACCTGGGAAAGTCGTTCAAAAAGCTGAATTACCGTATGGCTCCGATAAGAAATGCGACAGAGCTGATGATTTTTATGGCGAGGTTGCCCGAAAAATAAAGCTGATCGATAAAAATCTTATTAACAATATTCCTGCCCCGATTGGAGGTCGCGTAAGCTACAGTCGAGTACACAATAAGAGCAAAAATGCCGCCGAAGTACTTCCAGAACTTGTAAGGCGAAGCAATGAGTTTATTCATAACAGTCTGGCTTTCACGAAAAATACATCAGAAATATCTAATTTCATATTTCATTATCGGTTTGCTTTCATCAAAGATAAATTTTTTTTAGTACCCATCCTTACCTGTCGCTATATTTCGCAGCTTTAAATAGCTTCAAATAAGGTAAAATCAAGGGGAATAAGTCGCTTTATGTTCATGATTGCCGTGAACCGATGATGAAACACAAAAATATATAAAGTGTACTTGTTTCACCGGCAAAGGCCGGGAGATGGTGCATATTTTCCAAAAAATGGGCTCTGCCGGGGTGAAAGGGCTGATGCGTATTGCATCAGTCTTTTCACTCCGGTACGAGAACTCATCTGTTGTAGATGAGTCCATTCAATCCGGAGTGGAGGAAAATATGCAGGTAAACCACAACACATCGGCGATATTTGCCCTGAGGCAGATAAAAATGTCAGAATCCATGCTGACAAAGTCTATTGAAAAGCTTTCCAGCGGAGAACGTATAAACCGGGCGGGCGATGACGCTACAAATCTGGCTGTTTCCGAGAAAATGCGCACGCAAATTCACGGATTAAAACAGGCAGAAGACAACGGCATGCTTGGTTTGTCTTTTTTGCAGGTAACCGAGGGCTCTTTAGCTCAGGTAAATGATGTTTTGCAGCGGATACGATCTTTGTCCATACAGGCTGCCAATGGCATTTACTCCGGAAGCGACAGGATGCAGATTAACGTAGAGGTATCCCAGTTGATTGATGAGGTTGACAGAATTTCAACGTCGGCTGAGTTTAACCGGATGAAATTGCTTGATGGAAGCCTTTCCAAAAGCGGAAAAGCAAGCGTTTTTTTCCACGTTGGTCCAAATCAAAACCAGAGAATCCATGCGTTTATTGCGACCATGAATTCGAAGGCTTTCAAGTTGACCGAGGGCGGTGTTAAAAAAGGCGTTTCAACAGTAGATAAAGCCAATAATATGCTCGGAACAGTCGACAGCGCGCTGGATAACTTGAACAAACAGCGAGCCAGCGTTGGAGCCTATTACAACAGGCTGGAAACAACGGTTCGTTCGTTGCAGACAGGTTACGAAAATATGGTCGCTGCCGAAAGCCGGGTACGGGATACGGATATGGCCGAAGAATTAGTGGAGTACACCAGACAGCAGGTGCTTTTGCAGAGTGGTACGGCGATGCTCGCACAGGCAAATCAAAAGTCAAAAATTGTTTTGCAACTGCTCAAGGAAATTTAATTTTGCGGAGTTGTTTAAACGGGAAAACCGGTGGTAAACTGGGCAGAGCTTGTAGAGCTAAAACTCAAAAAACTGTTGATTTTCAATTTAAGCAGCTCCGTTTTTTCAAGAGGACAAGCCGGTCAGGACTCATGCCTTTTTTTGGGTTGATTTTGTAATAGCTTGACACTCTCCCAATGAAAAATATCCAGACTTAGCATGTTCAGGGCTTTTTTCCGTGTAAAAAACATTGTTCTCATATTCGCATCTTCATTCCTTCTTGTTTCCGGTCTGTGGTTTCAAAACAAAATATATTCTCAAAGCGAGCGTTACTATGGCCAAAAGGTTACCCGAATTGATTTTGAAGGAAATGTAAACGTAAAAACTTCAGAATTAATCAATATTATTCAACTTCGTCCGGGAATGATTTTAAACCGGGATGTGATGAATTCGGATTTGAAATCGTTATTTCAGCAGGGATCCATTGCCAATGCCAGGGTAGAGGGAAGTGTTTATAAGGACGGCGTTTCCCTTGTTTTTATTATTGAAGAACGTCCTGTTGTAACGAGTATAACCTTTAGAGGGTTAAAAGAATTAAGCGAAAGTATTTTGACCGATTTAATCCCTGTTAAAGTAGACAAGGTATTTTCGGAAAAAGCATTGTTAAGATCCATTGATTTAATACAGATGCAGGCCAAAGACAAGGGGTTGTTTGCGACTACTGTAAAATATGAAAAAATTTCGGATGGCAAAAAAAGCAACTCAATAGAAGTGATTTTTACAGTTGACGAAGGAGAGGAGATTAAAGTAGGTAAAATTAATATTATTGGCGTTAAAAGTGTTGATGTCCAGGATGTTTATTCATCGTTAAAACTGGAGGAAGAAGGTTTATTTGCCAAAGGCGAATTCAAACCACATCTTTTTGAAAAAGACAAACAACAAATTATTTCAGCCCTGAACCAGCAAGGATACCTTGATGCCCGGTTAGTCAATGCAAAAAAAGAAATCAAGTGGAATAATCCTGTAAAAAAAGACAAGCGGGTTCTGGTCATTACTTTTGAAATTGATGAGGGCGAAAGGTCTTTTTTTAACGGTTATAGTGTGGAATGGGACGACAAATATTTAAATCAGGATACCAAAAAGCCTATTTATTCCAAAACAGAGCTGGAAAAATATTTTGAACAGTCGGATGCCTATATTGGGTCATACTTTAACGACCAAAAATATACCCGGGATCGAGGCATAATCAATTATTTGTACAATGAAAAAGGGTATATTTATGCCAGGGGTATTCCCGAAAAAACTGTAATTCGTCTCAACAAGGATGAAATTGACAGGCTTTCCAAAGCCGCAATTCAAATGGAAAACGAAAAAAAAGGCATTGATTATTATAATATCAAGATTTTACGAAAAATTTATGAAACCGAACCGGAAAAAAGGAATTTGCAGTTTATACACACGAATTTTGTCATTCAGGAAGGAATTAAGGGTTATATTGAACACATTATCATAAAAGGCAACGAAAAAACCGCTGATGAAGTGATCAGACGCGAATTTCTTGTTAAAGAAGGCGATTTATTTAATGCATCTCTGGTTCAAAGATCGCGGGAGAAAATTTATAATCTTGGATATTTCAGCGAAGTGAATCTGGATGCAAGACCGGGCAGCAAGGAAGGTTACATGAACCTTGTTGTAAGCGTTGCCGAGCAGTTAACTGGTTCGATGAGTGTAGGGGGAGGTTACGGAACATTATCGGGATTTTCCATATTCCTGCAGTTGGCTGAAAAAAACCTGAACGGTACCGGTCAAACAATTTCGGGCAAGCTGGAGTTTGGGTTAATGCGGTCTTCCATTGATTTGTCCTGGACGGAGCCATGGCTTTTCGGGAAACCCTGGGGATTAACCCTTGGCGGGCAATTTATGCATACCCAGTTGATCACCAGCAGCATCAATCCATTAAGCACCCAGTATGCAGCGGTAAATACTACCGGAACTACAAATTCAACCGCCAGTACATATCAAAACAGTACTACCGAGCAGGCTTATTATTTTCAGGATAAAATTGGCTTGATTACGGAAATAAGCCACAAGCTTGGAATCAACTGGATGCATTATCATGGCCTGAATCCGTCCATTTCCAAAATATCGAATCCCTCCAGCAAGGTCGATGATATTGTTTTTCTGGAAGCAAGTCTTGGCTGGCAGTTTCAAAACAAGCTTGTGAACGGAATATCATACGATAACCGGGATAATATTTTTAACACTACCTCCGGAGTATCCGTAAGACTAAATGCAGATTTTGTTGGCGGAGTTCTGGGCGGATTTGACCATTACAACAGATATGGGCTATCAACCTCTTTTTACTGGTGGCCAACGGACTTTACATTTTTTAATTTAATCCGGGTTGGCGAGTTGAGGCGGTGGAGGTTTGTATTTGAGCATCACATCTCGGCAACCTATACGCAGCAAACAAACCCGGTCTGGGGCAAGCAGGATATGTATTCAAATCCCTATATTGAAGCATATGACAAACTTTATCTTGGAGGTTTTGAAGGCGTAAGGGGCTATGCTCCGTTTGATACAAGTTTTCTTCCATTCTGGAATCAAAACGGGGGAGCAGGTCATCGCTTGTTGCTGGATACGGAATTGCGAATCCCCATTGAACCGAGCTTGATATGGGCCGTATTATTCTTTGATATGGGAGCATTGTTTAATGATTTAAACCAGTATTACACAGATCAAACCACGCCACAGTCGCAAATAGACGCAATAAAAGCTACGGAGCTTACAAGCCAAAATGTATTTAACCTGGCTTACTACCGTTACAGTTGGGGATTTGGATTCAGATTACAGATACCGGTAATGCCCATAAGGCTGTACTTTGCGCAAAGATTGTTCTGGAACAGTTCGAGAGGATTTTATAATGATCCGAACCAGAAGAATCTGGAAGTGGTGTTTGCTATCGGGGATTACAGGTTCTAAAGGAGGTTTTATGGAAGCAGTCAGGGTAACACATTCTTGTGAAGTATGCGATGCGGTAAAATCTGAAAATGTCTTGCTGCACATTACGGGTCAGGATCACCCTGGAATATTGGCCCGTCTGACCCGGATTTTGCAACAATGGAGAATCTCTTTTATTGATGTTCAGCAGACAACGAGTCTTGGACAATTGAGTTTATCCCTACTAGTGAATATTCCCGAACATATAGGGTTAAATGTTTTAAAAGAAATCAGCTACGAATCCAGAAATATGAAACTGAGTCTGGATTATTTTATTTTGCCAGACAAGCCAGATCCGGCAAGAGACTCTGGGAAAAGCTTTGCGCTGACCGTGTTGTCGCCCAGAATTACGATGTCTGCATTTGGATCCATTGCCCAAACTCTGGGGGATCACGGTATTAATATTGAGCGCATGAACAGGCTTGCCCAGGGCAATCTTGAAGCAATTGAATTTATTTTAAGCGTGGATAACACGTATTCTGATTTTGGAAAATTAAAGCGATTATTATTTAAAGTGGCCTTTGAAAATAACTTTGATCTGGCGGTTCAACCCGAGAATTTATACAGAAGATCCAAACGTTTAATCGTTATGGACATGGATTCCACTTTGATTCAGCAGGAAGTTATAGATGAATTGGCAGATGAAGCTGGCAAAAAAGAAGAAGTTTCTTTGATTACTCGTGAAGCCATGCAGGGAAAACTGGATTTTTCAGAATCGCTAAAAAAAAGGGTCTCTCTGCTTAAAGGATTGCCGGAGTCGGTTCTGGTAAATGTTCTTGCCAGAATTCAACTTACGCCGGGAGCCGATATCCTCATCAGCATACTGAAAAAAATGGGATTTAAAATTGCCGTGATTTCAGGCGGATTTACCTATTTTACGGATCATTTTAAAGAAAAACTGGGGCTGGACTACAGTTTTGCAAATCGCCTCGAGATTATCGACGGTATTTTAACCGGGAATGTAGTGGGCGAGATTATTGACCGGGCAGGCAAGGCGGCTATTTTGAAAAAGCTGGCTTTGGAGGAAAAAATTCTCATCGATCAAACTGTGGCGATTGGCGATGGAGCCAACGATCTGGATATGCTTGAGGCAGCCGGGCTTGGAGTTGCGTTCAATGCCAAACCAACCGTCAGAGACAAGGCTGGAGCGTTTATTTCGCAGCCAAGCCTCGATTCAGTATTGTACTTGCTGGGCGTATCGCAAAAAGAATTAACGCAGATGCAGGGAAAGTAATTTAACATGCACAACAAAATCAGTCGATAATATTATCATGCGTGAAGCTGAAATAAAAAGAAACACCAAAGAAACAAAAATTGATATTAAAATTAATATTGACGGCAAGGGGATATTTTCAGGCAAAACGCCCATTCCTTTTTTTGACCACATGTTAACCCATTTTTCCCGGTACAGCATGATTGACCTGAATATTCAGGCTGCTGGAGATATTGAAATTGACGGACATCATACCATTGAAGATACCGGGATTGTTCTTGGCGAGGCTATTAAAAAAGCTGTCGGCGACAAGCGTGGAATATACCGGTTTGGAAATGCCGTTCTTCCCATGGATGAAACTCTTGTTTCGGTATCGGTGGACTTTTCCGGAAGGCCTTATTTTGCATACCGCGGTCCGTCTCTGTCTGAAATGCCGGGGTTTGGAATTTACGATGCAGAACTGACTTCGGAGTTTTTGCAAAAGTTATCCATTCATGCAAGTTTAAATTTGCATGTCGTTGTTCAGTACGGAGAAAACAGACATCATATTCATGAAGCCATTTATAAAGCTGTAGGACTTTCTTTTCGACAGGCGCTGGAAAAAGATATTCGTCGTGGAGACGAAATTCCTTCGACAAAAGGCATTATATGAAGCCGCAGCCTGAAATCGTGGAACTCGATTTTGGGATGGGCAATATTCGATCTCTGCAAAAAGCTTTTGAGCATTTGGGGCACAAAGTGGAAGTGATCCGCACGCCTGAACCAGTATCGAAAGCTGACGCTATTGTCATTCCCGGAGACGGCGCATTTGGACAGGCAATGGAAAATATTCGTGCGGCTGGATTTTATGAGGCGGTAATGGATTTTATTAAATCCGGGAAACCGGTGCTTGGAGTTTGTATTGGTTTTCAAATTTTATTTGAGAGTTCGGAGGAGTTTGATTACAATGGTTCCGGTTTTGGTTTATTCAGGGGAAAAATAAATAAATTTAATTCGGTAGGGTTGCTTGTTCCTCATATAGGGTGGAATAATGTCGAATGGACAAAAAACTCCCGATTAACGCAAGGGATAGAAAATGGCAGTTATTTTTACTTCGTCCATAGTTTCAGGTGTGACGAGCAGCATGAATGGGCAACAGGGATTTCCAGCTATGGCGGAACATTTACCGCCGTGGTTGAAAAAGATAATGTTTATGGTTTGCAGTTTCATCCTGAAAAATCGCATAAAAATGGTTTGAAATTGCTTGAAAATTTTACAGGACTGATTTAAATGAAATTAATCCCTGCGCTCGATATTCTGGATAACAGAGTGGTCCGCTTGACCCAGGGCGATTATTTAAAATCTACCGTATATTCCGATGATCCCGTTGAAATCGCAGTACAATTTAAAAATGCCGGAGTTCAACGTCTGCATCTTGTGGATCTATCTGGCGCCCGCGCAGGATCGCCAGTCCATGCCAAACTATTTGGGGAAATTAAAAAAAGCACCGGATGTATGATTGAAGCGGGCGGCGGAGTCCGTTCTCTAAATGATTTTGAACTTTTTTTTGAACATGGACTGAAACCTGACGAAGATTTGATTATGGTCGGATCGCTTCCCTTTAAAGATCCAAAAACCTTTGAAGATTTACAAAAACATTATTTAAAGAACATTCTCCTTACCGTTGATGTATGGGATCGCAACGTAAAAGTATCCGGATGGGAGGAAGATACAAATGTACACATTTTGGATTTTCTTGAGAAAATAAAGAATAGCGGATTAGATAAACTTCTGGTAACGCAGATAAAACGCGATGGAATGTTAAGCGGCCCCGATGTGAATTTATACAAAGAAATCAGCGAGCGCTTCGATGAACTGGAAGTCATTGTTTCAGGCGGAATTTCAGGCTTGCAGGATGTTTCCCAAATCAGCCAAATTCAAGGCGTATGTGGATTTATTGTCGGGAGAGCTTTTTATGAAGGTAAAATTACCCTTGATGAAATTCGTAAATATAACTACCGGTAGGAAAATACCTCGTTACTTGCCAATCTTCTTACAGACGCTATTTTTTGCAATGGATTAAATTCAACAAATCTTCCGGTTTCGCCGCCAATATCCCGGCCAACAATTTCAATTTTGTGAATTTTTAACGTATCAATAGCAACGTCTATATTCCTTTTACCGATATCTGCAATGAGCGGACTTTTAAATTGATTTTTTATATTGGCTCCTCCAAAAACCATTGCCTTGAATTCGGTTTTGTAATTTGCTCTTTCCAGCATTCCATGAATCTGCTTTATGAGAAGTAAATCGCCATACTTGTCCTGGTTTTCTATATTTAGGTCGTTTTTCTGGATTTCCGGCAACAAGTAGTGCGACATGCTGGAGTAAAAAAGTTTGTCGCCTGGGCAAAAAATTAAAACGCTCACGCAACTGCCAAGTATGGTTTTTAAAGTTAAAGTTTCAGAAAAGTAGAGTTGATTAACGGCAACATGAATCTGGGTTAAAGGATTAATGGGCGATTCCATTTTGTTTTTTGTAAACATTTCCTTCTTCAAATTTTACCATTAATAAATTGCTTTGAATCAATTGCAGGGATTCCGTAGGCCCGATGAAAAGGTAACCTCCGGGATTCAAACAGCGAAAGAAGGCGTCAATAACTTCTTTCTGGGTCTCGGCATTAAAATATATCAGAACATTTCGGCAAAAAATAATATCCACCTTTAACAGACAGGAATCGGAAATCATATTATGGTAATGAAATGAGACTTTGTTTTTTATTTTTTCATTTACGGCAAGAACTCTTCTGGCATATTTTAAACTACTGTCTTCTGGTTTCACCTCGTTAAAATATGTTTTCGCCTGATAATCGGAAAGCAGGTCGATATGTCGATCTGCATATTCTCCCGCTCTTGCAAACTCAAGAGCTTTACGGGAGATGTCGGTTCCGGTAATGAGAATTTCCAATCCGCGGTGATCTTTTTCAAATTCACAGGCGATCATCGCAAGGTCATAGGCTTCTTCCCCGGTAGCTGTACCGCAAGACCAGATGCTCAGATGGGAATAATTTTTTTTATAAAATTCAGGCAATATATGAGTATATAAAATTTTAAAATGATTTGTTCCTCTTTGAAAATAGGTTTCGTTGGTGCTGACGGCGTCCAAAAGTTCATAAAGTTCGGAGTCATTGTCCAGATGAGCGGTTACATATTTCCAGTAATCTTCATATGAAGAAAGTTTTAGAAATTTTATTCGCGCCCTTAACCGGTTGCTTAAATGAATTTTCTTGTTTTCGCCAATGACGATACCGCTTTTTTTGTAAATGAGCTGACAAAAATTTTCGTATGTCCGGTTATCAAAATTTTCTGATCCAAGATTTGCCACTTTTGAATTAACCTGAGATTTTTCAGGTCATCATTTATTTTCTATTTTGGGGGAGTTTGTGGATTACTGTTCATCGCTGGCGCGGCAGGATTACTGTTCCCCGGTTTGTCAGTTTCATTTGCCGGGCTTTTATTTCCTGTCCCATTTTCTGTTCCCATGCTGGTATCCTCAGCCGGGGCTCCCGCATTTTCCCTGATTTTTTCCTGGATTTTTTGATAATTGTTTTCTTTACTTTTTATGAGAGACATTCCAAGCCCAATTACCATGAACAAAACAATTAAAACGCCCGTTGTTTTTGTCAGAACATCTGCCGAGTTTGCTCCAAAAGCGGTCTGGCTGGCGCTGCCGCCAAATAAACTCATACCGGATGATCTTCCCGATTGCATAAGAATCAGAAGAATCAACAGGATACAGACAATAATAAAAACAACATTTAATACACTTCCAAGCATAGCCATACAGACAAAAAATAAAAATAATACAGCATGTCATTAAAAAAATAAATAATGCCTCCCAAACTCGAACAGCGATTCTCGGTGAATATTTTAATGCAATTTTTCGTACTGATATTTTCGCTTGTTTTCTGCGACCTTGATTAAATCTAATGTGTATTAATGTGACATAATGGATAAAAAATATATATATAATCTGTCCGGGTTTTTTTTACTGTCCC
>JAOUFE010000120.1 GCA_029858425.1 Spirochaetia bacterium
CAGATCATTATTTTCAATCATATCGCCCAGAATCACAAAGGCTTCGGAATTGTCATCGTTTACCTTATTGATTTGTATCAGACCAACATCGTTTACAAGGGTTCTTTCTTTATCCCGAATATGGATTGTTTTTTTATTTTTTACGATGTACTTCTGGCCGCTTTTTACGCCCTGCTGACTGCCGCTCAGTATTTTTGCATGACTGGAGTTGACGTCATACAACTCGGCAACGATCGGGAAAAGAATTTCTACTGAAACTGCAATGCTGGATTGCAGTCCTCTTTGGGCTTCTTGCTGACTTAAACCAATATTACTGTCATTGCCCTGACCCGAAGCGCTTCTCATTTTAATTTCGCCGCCGCCCTGGATGTCGGTTACCTTGATATCTATGGAAATACCTGTTTGATAGGTAACCGTAATGTTTCCCTTGCTGTCCTTGTTTTCTATGCGAATTGGACCAGAAATTTGCACGTTTGCAACTTCCACAAAATAATCCACATTTTTCAACATGGAAACCGAATCATTTTCGGTTATTCCACTTTGTCGCTTTTCCCATTCCTTCATAATAATAGGAATATCTTTGTCAGAGATAAACAAAAATCTTTTGTCTTCTCCAAGAGCCTTTTGAACCATGCCCGAATAAACGTTATTATTTCCACCGGGAATTACCGCAACCTGATAACGCCCAAATTTTTGACCCATAAGAGAGCTTCCCAGAGATATCATAAAAAAAGTAATCAGGAAATATGGCAGATTTTTCATATGATATATCCTGTTTAATAAATTTCCAGTTTGTCAATAAAAATTTATATGAGTACTAAATACCGGTGTATGAAAATCTGTGGAGTTTGGACATGAGCTCGAAATTCAGTCAGAATATTTAAATTAGCGTGTTTTTGGGGGTCAAGGCGCCCCAAAAACACATATTATACTATGCTAACGCAAATATAGAAGTTCTTGCCCGGATACTGTGATTATCCGTCATATCCGAATTCGCCATTCCATTTTCCCTTTTTGTAGTCCAGTTTAAACCACTTTGGGAAAAACCTTTCGGCCCGGACTATCGGAAACTTTTCAACAGCAGTATCTTGTTCATCAAGATCGCCGATCAGACATGCTTTTGTCATTACCGGTCGAAATTGAATCGCGAGATTTTCAATGTTGGATGGTATACCGATGGCATCCGGCAATGCCTGCTCCCGAAATAACACTCTTTTCCGGATTAAACAGCTAAAGTACAATTCCAGTTCAACATTCAGCGCATGCCCCAGCTTCAAGAGCTCTTTGTTTGCTTTTTGCGTGATTTGAATTTTCATAATTTTTTTCCTGTATCATGGATACCTCCAATAAAGAGCGCAAGATGTAAAATTATTTTCAGCCCCCGCGCCGAGACCGTGACTTGGCGCGCCAACCTTTTATATCTTTAATAAATCGTAAAACGTCCGAATATATAGGGATGAAATACTTTTATCCGGTATTGCTGGCATATTCACTTGTTTCATTTTGCGTTCCCCCTGCCGGATGGAAGGAAAAGTCCAGGTTGTTTGGATCCAGCAGTCATCATTCTATGGATGGAAAATCAGACACCGAGGTGGTGCGGGTGTTGATTCATTTCGGGAATTCCGCAAAAATTGAGGCGCGCTCTTCCTACGAATTCAGGGATACCAAAAATGATGTCAAAAAAGGATCGGGTGTTTTTATTCCTTTGACATCCGGAAAATATATTTCCAGCGACGGCGAATTTTCCCTGAATGGAGAGATTTACTCCGGAAACTTGATGATTTATGCCGATGGCAAACAATTTTCCTACATAAACTTTGTGCCCCTCGATGAATATCTTGTCTCAGTGGTGGCTCATGAAATGAGTCCCGCCTGGCCTCTGGATGCCCTGAAGGCGCAGGCTGTGGTGGCCCGGACTTACGTGGTTCAAAAAATGGGGGAGGCAAGGGACAAATTGTATGACATCGGGAATACCACCAAAGATCAGGTATACAGCGGTCGCGTAAAAAACGATGAAAATGTGCGTCTTGCGGTGAAAGAAACGCGAGCCCAGATTATTAAATACAAGGGGGATATTGCGACCGTTTTTTTCACTCCAGCTGCGGAGGGGAAACCGCCTCGGCTGCCGAAGTCTGGCATGAAGATATTCCCTACCTCAAGAATAAGCGATGCAGCTTTAAAGATTCTCCGGAATACAACTGGGAAGTATTGTTTTCAAAAAAAGATCTTGAAAAAAAACTGGGAATAAACGAACTCGACAATGTAACGGTGAAAGCTCGCACCGAGTCAAAACGCGCCAAAAGTATTGAATTAACCCGGCGTGGCGTTGAAAATGAAATTACCGCCGAGGAATTTCGCAAACGGCTTGGGCCGGAGAAAGTCAAATCGACTCTCTTTGGCTTGAAGCTGAAGGGCGACCAGCTCATTATAAAAGGCCATGGCTATGGACATGGCGTTGGTCTGTGCCAGTGGTGCGCTAAAATAATGGCCGAGAAACAATCCGTAAAATATCGCGGGATTATTCGGTATTTTTTCCCGGGTACAAATATTAAAACGATTTGAAATGCCGGCGCATTTAAAAAAACGTAATCGCGTCTGCGTCATCCTCCTGTCTTTGTTTGTCAATTTTAAAAATATTTTTATCACCTTTAACCTCGTGAATATCGAGGCCGCTCATAATGCGCTGCATATTAATCAGATATTGATTGATCTGATCCATTTGCTGGGAAATCAGGTCAAAGCTCTGGCTGTCAATGGTCAGAACCTGCTTGATGGTGTTTTTAATGGTGTCCAGCGAATCTGCCGCCGAGGGGATATCCTGTTTTAGCATATCCAGGCTGGGCAGTAAATTTACGAGTTTGCCGATCATCGATTCGCCTGTATCATTGATGGAGTATTGAGTATATCCGAGTTTCGCAAAAACGCCGTCTTTTTCAACCATGTTTTGAATTACGGTGCGCCCTTTATCCATTTCGTCCTCAATACGCAGGTTGGTATTTCTAAGTCTGCTCGAAAGTATTTGCGAGGCGCCCTTGTAAAATGCCGCAGCAAACACGAAGTCTTCCGAAAGAAGTTTGTTAAAAACGTCCCGTTTGCAGAGCAGCAAGGTTACTTTTTCATCAGCTGCCTTTAAAGTCGCCGATGAGGTTTCATTTTCAATCAACGACATTTCTCCAAAAGTGCTTCCGGATTCGAGGGTGGCAATGTGAATGTCCGATGTTCTTGCATAGACTTCAACCTTGCCCTCGGCAATTACATACAGTCCAGGTACGTTTTCGCCATACTTTACAATATCCTCTCCCTTTTTTTTCCGGATAATAATAAAGGCCGCTTGCATTTTTTTTGTGAACGATGAGTTTACAAAGCTGAAAAAAGGCAGCTCTGATAGTTTAAGCTTATATTCCATCACTACATAATATCTATTTTTTACACAATCTGCAATTAATATTTTCGATATTTAAGCGGAAAATCTGGCGCAGAGTTTGGGCCAGAACTTCGCTATTCACGTCAGCCAGCGCAGCGCTGGGCGACCTCGATGACCTGTGGAAATGCACACCGTGATATAAAACCGGGGCAGGCCGCGATCGCCCGACAGGGAAGCGCGGCCGAGGGGGGCGGCGAAAAACGCCAGAGAAATATATGTTTCGCCCCCCGCCAATTTTTTTGATATATAAATACATTGCCGGATTATTTGGCGCATATTATATTGTGCATTGGATTATTTGAAGAAACCCGATGAACCCGGTCATATACACTATTTTTCTTTTAATTCTCAGCAATGTTTTTATGACATTTGCATGGTACGCTCACCTCAAGAAACTGGGCGAGCAAATGTGGATTGTCGCAGCCCTCTTTAGCTGGGGCATTGCTTTGTTTGAATACCTGCTGCAAGTTCCGGCCAATCGAATTGGCTTTACAGTTTTATCTGTTGGGCAATTGAAGATTATTCAGGAAGTGATTACTTTAAGCGTTTTTGTTCCGTTTTCGTTGTTCTACCTGAAAGAACCGTTAAAACTCGATTACCTGTGGGCAGGACTTTGTATGGTTGGCGCCGTCTTCTTCATGTTTCGAAGTAAATTGTTTTAAAATTATCAATGATTTAAATTAGCGCAGTTCTGCGCGCCGGTTGTCAGATTTATTAATTGCCGGTACACAGTTAAATAAAATTTTGTTTGCATAATGGAAGGCGAAATACACTTATCGAGAAAACTTGGAGTCTGGACGGCCGTGTTTGCGGTATTTGCAAGCATGATTGGATCGGGAATATTTGGCACATCCGGTCTGGTGCTGGGTCTTGTCAAGAGCCCGCTCGTTACTATTTATCTATGGATATTTTACGGACTCACGGCGCTTGCCGGAGCTTTATGTTATGCGGAGCTTGCCGCGATGATGCCACATGCCGGGGGCGAATATGTATACATTCGCAGAATTTTTGGGGAGTTGCCCTCATTTTTAACTGGCTGGGTCTCCTTTGTTGTAGGTTTTGCCGCTCCTGCCGCCGCATCTGCATTTCTTGCCGCCGATTATCTTAAAGAGCTGTTTATCCTTGTATTACCCGGATCGGAAATCACAACGTTTATTTCTGGCAACGTTGGGCAAAAGGGATTTTCCATTTTGCTTATTGTCATTTTTTCTGTTATTCACATTGTTGGAGTAGAGAAGGGGAGTTTTATTCAAAACATCCTGACAGGGGTCAAGCTCAGCATTATTTCTATTTTTATCATTGCAGGTTTTGTTTCCATTTCAAGCGGTTCTCCTGTCCCGGTTTCAGAAGTCTTAAAGGTTGGCGAATTTGACTGGAAAGGAACCGGGTTGGGAATGTTGCTTGTCCTGTACGCCTACAGCGGCTGGAACGGAGCCTCTTATCTTGCCGGTGAAATTAAAGATCCTGAAAAAAACGTGCCGCGCGCGCTTTTCTGGGGAACATTGCTGACCATGCTCATTTATATTATTATGAATCTTCTTTATTTTTTGGCGATTCCTGCAGCCGAACTTATGGGTAAAGATACGCCCGCATCATTGACGGCGGTGCATCTTTTTGGCAAAGGAGTTTCAGTTCTTTTTAATATAGCATTTTGTTTTATACTTTTGTCGAGCATTTCAGCCCAGATTATGATCGGCCCGCGCGTTTACTATGCAATGGCCAAAGACAAAAACTTTTTTCATTATGCCGGGAAAATTCACAAGCGCTTCCATACGCCTGCAACATCCATCGTGCTCCAAAGTACGCTATCGATTGTTTATATTTTAACGGGCACTTTTTTTACTGTGCTGATTTATATGGGTTTTGCGCTGTCAATTTTTCCAATTGTCACCATGCTTGCTTTGATAAAAACCCGGTATCAAAATGGCAAAAACATGAATACAAAAGGGCTTTATCAGACTCCTTTTTTTCCGGCATTGCCTGTGTTTTTCATAGCCGTATCGATTTATTTAATTGTGTTCAGTTTTATTCAAAACTGGCAAAGCTGCCTTACAGCTCTTGGAGCGGTGTGCATGGGTATTCCAGCGTATTATTTATGGCAGAGTCTCAGGAAAGAATAAAATATGATAAAAATATATTTCAGGAGAGTAATATGACTCAATACAACAATGTTCATGTCATAAAAAAAGCCAATCAGTATTTTAACGGCAATGTTACCAGTCGTACGATTTTATTTGGAGATGGAGCCAAAAAAACTCTGGGAATAATGATGCCGGGAGAATATGAGTTTCAAACCGGCGACAAGGAAATCATGGAAATATATTCCGGTAGCCTGGAAGTGCAGCTTCCCGGATCTTCGGAATGGAAATTTATTTCAGATGGGCAGTCCTTTGAAGTACCCGCCAATTCCAAATTTACCATGAAAGTAAAGACGTTGTCTGATTATTGCTGCTCTTTTATAAAAGAATAAGAGAATCCTGGGGCGGTGAGCATGCTTTAAGCAATCTTTTGCAGGCGAGATGAGTCTGGGTATGAACCTCAATATTCAGTCTAAGTGATTTAAATTGGCGCGCCTGCTACATCATGGGGAAATCCAGCACGCCGGATACAATGGAGCGAGCCAGAACAGCGAGACGGTGTAGTCCCTGTCCGTCAAAAAAATGAACGATTTCAGGCTGCGCTTCCCAGTTTGGAATAAACCAGTCGGAAAGTCGTTTATGATATTCACTTATGTCAAACAAATATATTTCTTTGCCAAGATACAATGCTTCAAAAAAAGTCTGACCATAGTAGGTCGCCACTTTGTGCGACTCAATAAGTCGCTTATGAAATTCATTCGGAGCAAGAGGATCGCGCGAACTCAGGGGTTTTTGTATCAAATCTATTTCAAGTTTCCCGCTTTCTACCTCTTCGGCTGTTGTTTTGATAATTTTTGCCTTGTCCGGCCTTCCCTTGATTTGAAAAATTTCCGGATCCAGAATACAATTTTTTAAAACATTCTTTAGCTCGGTTAAATTCATTTCAAAATGAGGCAGCGTATCCCAAACAATGTCGCATTGTTTTCTTCCTTCGCCCCGGTTATCAAGCGCAACATAATAATTATATTTGCTTTTTTGGTTCATGAGAATTTCCGGAAAATTATCATCGCGGCTGTCCAGAATAATTAATTTATAATTCCCGGAAATGCTCTTTAATTCCGATCCCAGAGCGATATCCGAAGCTATTTTCATTTTTTTTAAATGTTCCGAAAGCAGGTTCATTCTGTAAAAATGACCCATTCCATAGGCGCCGCCTTTATTGGTGACGAGAAGAATCTCGGGAGTTTTAATTGAATTTACTGTCATATTCTGTAGCCATTTTTTGTTTTATCATACTGTTTAAAGAAAAAAATTCAGGATTTTCCTCATACAGCGCAAATATTTCCTTTGAACAAAAACCTTCTTCTTTTTTGTTAATAAAATAAGCGTAAACCTTTCTCGCCTGCTCCAGATCTTCCGGATAATCCACCGTCAATCTTATATCGCAAGGAATTTGATAATAATCTACCTGTTTTATATTAAAAAGGCTTTTATTCTCCTTGATAAAAGAAGTAACATGTTCCATGTGATGAGGTTTCAGGTCAAACTTAATTTGATTTAAAAGGGCTTTTTTTCGGATAATTTCAAAGCCCATTCCCAGCGGTAATTTGTAAGGGTAGGAAAAATCAATACTTTCATCGGCCTGACAAATTTCAAGATTGCTTTTTAAACAACGAAAATCAATAAATGGATTATCGCCAGTCAGACGAACAACAAGACCGGTTTCGGGTAAATCACGGGAGGCTTGAATATATCGGGCAAGGACATTGTAGACATCGCCGCACATCCATAGAATACCCTGGCGATCCAAAAAATCACAAACATCCGTCCGGTTTTCTTCGGCAAGGGCAAAACAAATCTCTGATTTTTTTGCTCCCCCCAGCAACAATCTGTCAATGATGTGCTGAATTAATATTTTATCGCCAATTTTCATGAGTATTTTGTCCGGAAGGCGCGTAGATTTTGTGCGCGCTTGAATAATATATTGAACTTCCATTTTACATATTAAAGGTGTAATACTCATCGCACCGGGCGCAGTCTGGTTTTGCAGCGTATTGAGTCTTGTAATTATTCTGCCAGTCAGCGGCCACGGAATTCCATATCTCTGACAAGTTTTCGTTTTTTATGTTTCCCCTCACTTTACTGTTTAAAATATCCTGTTTGCAAAATACTACATTGCCATTTGCCCTGACAAACAAATCTCTGCGCAAATGCCAGCAAAAAAAGCGATCCAGCGGAGTCATGTCGGAAACCCGTTTTTCGGGCATTAATCCGGCCCAGGAGTTATATTTTTGAAGCAAAAATGAAATTCCGTTTTGATCGGCATAATCGTAAATTTCGTCAAGATCGGTTTCATTCTCCAGGATTTTCAGGGTTTGAATAATAATATTTTTTTTATACGCCGCGTTTTTTTTCCCGGCAGCTTCAGAGAAGTTTCCGATATTGGTTAAAACTTTTTGTTTATTTAATATATTTGTCCCATGCAAACTTTCGTAATTCTTCAGACTGTTTATATTAATAACTGTTTTTAATTTCCGAAATTCCGTATGGTCGATCAGGGGAAATATTTTATCAAGATATTTTCCATTTGTTTCCAGTATCACAACCGGAA
>JAOUFE010000121.1 GCA_029858425.1 Spirochaetia bacterium
GGCGAGGTTTGAAATAGATTCTTCAATTGCCCGCTCAAGGTGGTATGCTTCGATGGAACCCAGACTGAAATTTGATATTTCAAAATCTTTTTTTACCTGCAAATTTGCGTTAAATTCAAGACGGCGCAATAATTCCTGAATATTGGGTAATAATGTAACCGAAAGATTTTCATCAGTATGCAATAAAAATAAATATTCGCGTACTTTCTGTACTGTCTTTCGAAGCCCCGCAGCCAATTTTATGGAAAGCTCATTTTTTTTTCCGGTTTCGATTTCAAGCAACTGCATGGAAAGCTCAGTCCCCAGTACGTCGTGAATATCCTGGGCAATTTGTTTTTTATCTTCAATTCTCTGTACCTGTAATTTATGATTCTCCTTTTCAATACCGGCAAAACGATCTCCCAGAATAATCGAAATAAATATTGCTTCCAGAGCCGTCCCGACCTGCATGGCGTGGTAGGTAACATTATTGGCCGGTATAACTCCACCAACCATAAGCAAATTGGCAATAACCCCTGAAATAAAGGACATCATCGCCAATATATAAAAAATACTGAAAGGAAGTTTTCTCAATACGGAAAGCAATGAAATTACAAACATATATGCAATAGCAACACCGCCGGAAATATTGGACAAAGCAAAAAAAGTTCTTGGAGAAACAAATGGAAGCAATAATGGAAGAGGAATAATTGAAAACGATATGAAACGCGCAAATTGGAATAATCGTGGAATTCTTTTCTGGACAGACAGCAAATTATTGAAAAATGATATACCGATAAAGGATACGAAAAATTTAAATATGCTATGGCTGTATTTTTGAAAGATAAAAGCATCTGGCCACAGAAAGGCAAAGCCGTGACCATAAAGGCCAAGGTAAATAAATGTCAGGAAGGCAATAAAACATACATAGAGAAAATAAATTTGCAGACGCAAACGCAGAAATAATAAAAAATTAAACAAAATCATTCCTGACATAAGACCGTAAAACGCTGCCTGAATGATCTCTGTTTTCTGTTTTCGCGCTAAATACTCCTTCTCTGAATACAATTTAAAATCCAGCATGGTATCAATGTCTGATTCAAGCGAAATGCGAAGCATTTTGGTTTCATACGGTTTAAAGACAATTCTAAAAGCCGGCAACGCCGCGACATAATCACGATTTTTTATGCTAATCCCATCCCCCGATTCTTTCACTCTTGCGTTTGAATCGGTGGTATCCAGAAGGGTAATTCGCCTCGTAATGGCAAGGTTGTGTTCTAAAACTACGGCCTGCTCTACCGATGTTGTGTTGGAGATGGCAAGATACATCCAGACCGGCAGAGCATAATATTGTACCTGCCTCGCGATACTTTCCCTGCTAAAATATTTGCACTGTAATTTATTTAATGGCGGGTTTACTGAAGGCGGGCATACCAACAAGATGTCTCCAAGACTTCGATATTTAAAGTCCTTGGCAAGTTTCAGTATGCCTTTATTCCTTTCTTCAGGATGCAGAGTCGCCGAAAACATATTTTCGGAAAACAGGAAAACCAAAAGAATAAACAAAAATGGCTTACACCTCATCAATAAATGAGTACGATATTCGATCCAGCGGTCAAGCTCTAATTGACTTTCTCTTCTCAGGCATTTTATCCATTATGAATGGTTCGCTCTTTTTTGCTTTCCGGTTTGCAAACAATACATGTACCGAAGGAACTAAAAACAACGTCATTACAGTAGAGAAGATTACTCCTCCCAAAACCGTTACCGCCATGGGGATTCTGGATTCCGCGCCAGGTCCAAGAGCCAGAGCTGGCGGCAATGCGGCTGCAAGTGTCGTCATGGACGTCATAACAATCGGTCGAAGCCTCGTTTTGCCCGCTGCAATCATGGCTCTCACGACATTTGTATCGTGTTCTTTTTGATGGATCGCAAATTCCACCAGCAATATTGAATTTTTTTTCACCAGACCCATAAGCAAAATAATGCCAATAAAACTGTACAAATTTAATGTCTGGTGAAAAATAATCAGCGCTATAACAGCCCCGGTAAGGCTGAAGGGAAGAGCAAGCAAAACAGTAAACGGATGAACAAAACTGTTAAACTGACTGCCCAGGATCATGTAAGAGACAATCACACCCAGCAAAAGAGCAATAATTAGCGAAGAGTTGGATTCGGCTGATGTTTTGGAATTTCCTGTTAATTCAGGACTGTAACCAGGCGGCATGCTATCGGATGCAATTTTCAGCGCAAGTGTGCGCGCCGACTCTTCGTCAATATTTGCTCCAGGAGAAGCCGTTATCGTAATGGCGCGATTGCGATTGATGCGCGAAATTGATAAAATGGACGGCGATTTTTTTACTTCCGCTACATCCATCAGACGAACCAGTTCTCCGCGATTGGTTCTTATCCAGAGATAGGAAAGGGCATCCAGCCTGTTTCGATAACTGTCGAGCATCTTTACCTTGATATCATAGCGGTGTCCCTGATCTGTAAATTTGCCGGCAACCCTCCCGCCGATTAATACGCTGATTGCATCGGCAATTTCATTTACGCTTACCCCGTACATTGCGGCCTTACGACGGTCGGGAATGACGTAAATTTCCGGACTGCCCTTTTGATAATTGGTGTCCACATCGTTGAACTTTCCCGATTCTTTCATTTTGGTTTCTATTTCTTCGCTATATTTTGCAAGTTGATCCCAGTCGGGGCCTTTGATATAAAATTCAATGGGAAATCCGCGCGATGCGCTCAGATTTTGATTGGAAGGATCCTGAACAATTACCTTCATTTTTTTGTTGATCGCATTTAAATCCTTTCGGAATTCTTTGGCAACAACAAGATGAGGCGGCCTTTGGCCGGGCGGTTTTAATGTTAAAAACATCTGCGCAAAATTGGACTGGTTGCCGCCAAAACCGCCTACGGCCACGACAATCTTGTTTATTGCCGGATGTTTAAGTAAATAATTTTCAACAAGTTTCGTTTGTTCATCTGTATATTCCAGAGACGATCCAGAGGGAAGTTTTATCATAAGCATCAGCCGACTTTGATCTTCCGGAGGAATAAATTCGCGTTTTACAAACTTTACAGACATCATGGTGAGCGCAAAAAACAATGTTATTGTGACAGTCGTCAGCAATGGTTTTCGAAGAGTCTTTTCAAGCATCCTTGCATATAATTCGCTTAACCTCCCCATAAGATAAATGGATTTTTCCTGCCATTTGTTGCTCTTCATGCGCGCATTAAAAATAGATGCTCTCATTGGAGTAAGCGTCAGCGCCTCCAGAAGAGACAATAATACTGTTGCCGAAATTGTTACCCCAAACTGGTAAAAATATCTGCCAATAACTCCCTTCATAAAAGCAACCGGCAAAAAAATAGCCACCACAGCAAGCGTGGCTGCCATAGCGGCAAAATAAATTTCATTGGCTCCTTCTTCTGCCGCCTGAAGCGGATCTTTTGTAAACTGGCGATGCCTTTCAATATTTTCCAGAACCATGATGGCGTCGTCGACCACCACGCCAATGGCCAGAGAAAGACCAAGCATGGTAAATGTGTTCAATGTAAAACCAAACATGTAAATAATAATGAAGCTGCCAATAATCGAAGTAGGTATTGCCAGCAACACATTAAACGAAGAACTCAGACTTCCCAGAAAAATCCAGATAACAATAGCGGTTAAAATAGCAGACAGAAACAAAGTAAAAGTAAGTTCATGTATGGAATCTTCAATAAACCGCGTTGAATCAAATCCAATATCCAGATGATAGCCCGACGGCAGTTTTGTCTGTAAGTCTTTTAATTTTGCATAGACATCGTGGGCAATGGCCACGGCATTTGCGCCGCGCTGTTTTTGAATTCCGAGTCCAACTGCGGGAACTTTGTTAAACCGGGTAATTCTTCTAACATCGTCAAGATCGTCTTTTACTTCGCCAAGATCGCCCAGGGTAATGGTGCGAAAAACAGGCGCTCCCCCCCTGTGGGTCACCGGCAAATTTCGAGCCTGTTTTTCGGATGTTGCTTCCCCTTTGGTTCGCAGCAATATTTCTTCTTTTGGCAGATCAATGCGTCCCGAAGGCGGTTCGGAGTGTTCCGTGGAAATGGATTCAAACACATCGCCCACGGTAATCTCCATGTCTCTCATTTTAACCGGATCCAGCCAGACGCGAAGAGCCCTGTCTACATAGCCCCCCATAAAAATATCGCCCACGCCTGTTATCTCCTGAAATTTTGGCTTGAGATCATACCGGGCATAATCCATGAGAGCCGTTAGCGGACCAGAACCCGTCAATACAACCCAGATTATGGGACGGTCTTCCGGGTTTTTTTTGGAAACAACGGGAGGGTCCATATCTTTGGGTAATCTTTTGGCGGCCTGGGCAACGGCAGACTGAATTTCCATCAAGGCGGCGTCGACATTGCGGTTTAAATTTAACTCCGCCGTAATTGTGGCGCTGCCATAATAAATACTGGATTGAATCTCGCGAACTCCTTCTGTGCCGCTGATGGCATCCTCAATGATATCGGCAACATTTGTCTCCATGATTTCTGCTGCGGCGCCGTCCAGAGACGCCTTGATGGTAATAACAGGAAAGTCAACGTCGGGTAATTCTGAAACACCGAGACGACTGTACGCAATTAATCCAAAGACAATCAGTCCGCCCATAAGCATCCATGAAAAAACAGGATTGTGTATCGATATGCCGGGAAGCTTCATGGCAGTTCTCCCGCAAGTATTTTAATGTGGACAATTAATAGTTTCTGGTTCAGGGTTGTTTTTTCAAACTCATCTCTGGCTGCCGCCTGGTTATTTAATGCCGAAAGAACTTCCAGATTTGTGGCCTGACCAATTCCGTAATCGGCAAGGGTAGTGTTATAGGCGTTGTCTGCCCTGTCTTTGGCCGTTTTCAGCAGGGATAATTGTTTTTCGCCGGCCTGCCATGAATGTACGTAAAAATCAAGTTCTTCCCCGGCAGTTCTAAGCAATTCCCGGTATCGAAGTTCGGCCTGATACTCCTGCGATTTTGCCGCAAGGTATTGCGAATGGACGATACCGCCTGAAAATAATGGAAACTGGGCAACAATGCCGCCATAAAAATCCGGAATTCCTGTAGTTGATTTTTCAGAAGAATTTGGAATGCGATATTGTCCTTCCAGATATATTGAAGGCAGATGGCCGCCAAGAACATTGAGGGTGGTAATTTTGGCAAGTTCCCACGCTGTTTTCAGCGCCGCCAGATCAGGACGCTTTTGCACATTTTCCGGTTGCCCAAAAAAATTCCCGGGGTAATGATCTGAATTAAAATTATCCTCGCTGCCCGGATTTTCAGGAGTAAAATCCCGATCCAGACCGGCGAGACTGCGAATGTTTTTTTGCGCTTCGCTAATCAAAACTTCAGTATTTACAAGCTGCGCCTGTGTTTTTGCAATAACCGCCTCGACGCTCAGGATTTCGGAACGCCGAATTTTGCCAAGATAAAACCTTTTCTCCAGTTCATTTTTTAAATCGCTGGAACTTTCCAGCAAAATATTTTGCGTTTTCAGGCTGTCCTGCAAAAGCAGATATTTATAGAATATTTGAGAAATTTGATCGTACAATAATGCCGCCTGCTCTTTCAATCGCAAGGCGCTGTACTTTTCGTTTAGCGGCGCCGCCTCGATAGCTGAATATTCATCGAGACCAGTCATAATACTTTGGCGTGCGTAAAAACGATAGCCCTGGTTAAATGATCCTCCAGTCGGAGCAGCCGGAAGCGTATATACATTTGCGCGAAAACTGACCTGGGGAAGAACCGCGCCCCATGCCTGTCGCGTTTTTTCACGCGCCTGAAACAAATCTTCAGCCCCGATGGCTATCTTTTCAGAGCGATCCAGGGCAAGAATGAAAATGTCATCAATAGACTGTTCTTTTTTATCGAGAGCTTTTTTGTAGACCCCGTTTGTGATGGGCGTATAGTTGCTGATTGTTTTTTCAATGACCGGCTCCATCTTGTTATCGCGAAGTTTAATTTCAGGGGCGCCGCAATTGCTCATCGCGATCAAAGAACAATAAATGATACATAAAGCAGAACCCGGGTATTTCTCACTCGTTTTGCTTTTCATATTTGCCAATTGGACACAAAGCTAAAACAAGCGATGAAACTTCAACAAATAAAGTCAGAATTCCAAAAATACATATCGACATTTGTACCATGCGGTTGCAGCCGCCATGAGAAGGTATTGCGCGAAACGGTCGCGACCGTTTCGCGCCCCCCCCTTAGGCAATTCGGCTGCATGCTTAAAAAAGCTTTTTTGATATCTGACTCTTTGACAAGATTTTTACAGAGTTCCGCGTAATTTACACGCTGTCGATACGTCAAAAATGACTAAAACGCAACAAAAATGGGCATTTTAGTGTATTTTTCAGCATAATTCATCAAAAAAAACAAAAAATATTGTCGGTAAATGGCTCTTTTGTTAAGCTTGGAGAAGCTGAAAATCAGCTATTTTGAAATTTCGAGTTGTGATCGCTGCTTTAAAGGGTCATAACGACATGTGGCAAGGAGACATGGAAAAAGGACAAAAAAATGGACAACAATAAGAATAAAGGCTTAAAACCCTTTTTTTTCGGATTACTTGCGCTGACAGTTTTCAATTGCAGCGCGGTAAAAACAGGCGACTTGAGTCAGACACCAAATACAGTCGAAATTTCCCCAACAGTTCAAAAAAGCGTTTCATCAGGACAGGCATCCGGAGTTTTACGACTTACCGTTGCAGATGTCCGGACGGAACATTTAAATGCGTTGCAGGGACACTTTGCAATCGCATCTGTTGAGGTAAGAGCTGGCAAGGCACACGACGAAGAGTCAAGAAAATCACGGGAAACAGAAAATTCACAGGAGAATGATTCAAACCCATGGATTAGCGTATCCAATTACGATGCAAAAGGAAAATCTTACGAGATTACCCCTGGCGATGCCGCAACATATCCGGTGGATATGTATTTGCTGCCCTCCGGCGATTATCGGAATATCCGGATAAAGCTCGTAGATGGCCAAAGTCAGGTTCTGGCGCTCGATGGAACCAGCAGTACATGGCATAACGTAAAAACTCCGTCAGCCGGCGAATCCGGGTTAAAACTGAGAGGCTCGTTTACTGTTGAAGACAACATGATGACAACCGTCTCTTTTAATCTTGAGCTGGAAAAAACGCGAGAAGAACACAAGGACAACGCCAAAAACGACAAAAAGCAAAAAGAACACCGCGACTCTTCAAATAACGCTGATTATTTGATTAAGCCGGAAATTCGTTTTGCAAGCGCGACCACAGGCAATTTACCTGCGGTAGACAGCGTTGCATTTTCTCCCGCAGCCGGAGCATACAATGCCAACCAGAGTGTAGCAATGACTTCAACCACAATCGGTGCCTCTGTCTGCTATACCGCAGATGGGACTATACCCGCATGTGACGCATTGGCTTCTTGTACTGCTGGCAATGCATATACCGGCGCCGTAAGCGTAGCATCTTCGCAGACACTAACCGCCATTGCCTGCAAAACCGGATATTCGGCATCCGCGCCGGTCAGTTCGGCTTATGCGATCGACAAACCGCCAACAGTACCGGCTTCGTTTGTTGCAAAGAATGTCAGCTCAAGCCAGATTGATCTATCGTGGAGTTCGTCCACCGACGATTTGACAGCTTCATCGGCGTTGACTTATGAAATTTGCCAGAGTACCGTATCCGGAGCATGCTTGAAATTTAGCCCCGTATACGTCACCGTACCAGGCGTTATTGCATACAGCGCGACCGGGCTTGCGCCTGCAACAACCTATTTCTTTTCCGTTCGGGCAAAAGACCAATCGGGCAATGCGAGCGCCGCAAGCGCCGAAATCAGCGCTTCGACCTCTGCTGTTTCCGCATGGGCAGTTCAATATCCGGTTCCAAACTTGCTTACAGGAGTAACGGATAATGGCCTTGAAAAAATGGTTACGGGAAATAATGGACTTCTTATATCATCTCAGGATGGTATAAACTGGTTCTCTGAATTTGTACTGTCCGGCAGTAACATCAATAGTGTGACGAATACTTCCAGGGGAGAGTA
>JAOUFE010000122.1 GCA_029858425.1 Spirochaetia bacterium
TCAATAATGAAAGATCTATTATTTTAATTACCCATTACAAAAGACTTCTGGAATACATTAAACCTGATTTTGTATATGTCCTCTCCAATGGTAAAATCATCAAGGAAGGCGGGGCAGAAATTGTAGATATTCTGGAAGAACGCGGCTATGAGGAAATTGTCAAAGAAGCCCTGTTGGCCAGTTAACCCGGTTAACCAAGTGAACAAGAAGGCAAATGAACAGAAAATGGAAAAGAGAAATCAATGAGTACTACGGAAACAACTGATATAAAACAGGAAAAAGCGTCCTTTGAAAAAGAAGATTATAAATATGGATTTCACGATCCAGAAAAATTTATATTTAAAGCAGAACGGGGTTTAACCGAGGAAATTGTACGCAACATCTCAAAAATGAAAAATGAGCCGGAGTGGATGACCGATTTTCGCGTTGCCGCATACAAAATATTTCTTTCCAAACCCATGCCCAACTGGGGCGACGTCAAGGGGTTAAATTCCATTGCGTTTGATAATATTTTCTATTATTTAAAATCCAGCGAAGGCCAGGAAAGAAGCTGGGATGATGTTCCCGAAGATATCAAAAATACCTTTGAAAAACTGGGAATTCCCGAAGCCGAACAAAAATTTCTCGGCGGGGTTACAGCGCAATATGAGTCCGAAGTGGTTTATCATTCGATCCGGGAAGATCTCGAAAAACTCGGCGTAATTTTTACCGACATGGATACCGCCCTGAGAGAACATTCGGACATTGTAAAAAAATATTTTTCAACGATCATTCCGCCTAATGACAACAAATTTGCCGCATTAAACAGCGCGGTCTGGTCTGGCGGTTCGTTTATTTATGTTCCCCCGAATACGGATGTCGCTATTCCATTGCAGGCCTATTTTCGAATCAACGCGAAAAACATGGGTCAGTTTGAACGAACCTTGATTATTGCCGATAAAAATTCCAAAGTTCACTACATTGAGGGTTGCACCGCGCCAACATATTCCAGCGATTCCTTGCACTCCGCCGTGGTTGAATTAATTGCCATGGAGGGCGCTACAATCAGGTACAGCACAATTCAAAACTGGTCAAACAATGTGTACAACCTCGTCACCAAACGAGCCATCGCCTATGCCAATGCCCGTGTGGAATGGGTGGATGGAAATATTGGCAGCAAACTTACCATGAAATATCCGGCTGTTTATTTAAAAGGCGAAGGAGCTCATGGCGAAATTCTGTCCATTGCCTATGCCGGAAAAGGGCAACACCAGGATGCGGGAGCAAAAATTGTTCATGCCGCCCCAAATACTACCAGCAAAATACTTTCAAAATCCCTGACCAAAGGAGGCGGCGTGGGAACGTACAGGGGCTTGATAAAAATCTATAAAGGAGCGCATAACTCCAGATCCAATATACAGTGCGACGCCCTGATGCTGGACAACATTTCAAAATCAAACACGTTCCCCTATATGGAACTGGAAGAAGAGCGAGGCGTTCAGGTTCATCACGAGGCCACAGTTTCAAAAGTAGACGACGAAATGCTTTTTTATCTCACCAGCCGCGGGATTACAGAGGACGATGCAAAGGGAATGGTGATTAATGGATTTATTGAACCATTTACACGCGAGCTGCCCATGGAATATGCGGTAGAATTAAACCGCCTGATTCAACTGGAAATGGCCGGCGCGGTTGGATAATTTCAACAGGAAAATATAATGGCAAAAATCTCCATTCAAAAAAAAACATCCGAAGATATATTTGAAGAACTTTCCCGCGCCTTAAACATGGCCGATCTTAAGGAAAAGTTTCCGGTTCGCAGCATGGAGTCCTGGCGCAGATTTGACCCGTTAAATCTGGTTTCTCCAATGACTGACGCCGTTCGAAACGGGACTGGATTTTCCAGAATAAAAGTCGATGACAAATTAAACCTCATAATGCATGGCGCTGCTGACTGGAAAAAACACGATGAAATATTTCTGAAAAAATCCCTGAATCAAATGGAGTTATTTAAATCTACTCCCGAGACCGGGTTTTTTGAGGATTTTATCAAGAAAAGTGCAGGCCACGAAAATCTGCAAATATTGCGTATCTCAAAAAATGTAGAAACCCTTTCTGCAATTGAAATTTTACCAGAGAATGCTACCGGTTTAAATCTGGGCATTTTTTATATTTATTGCGAAGAAGGCGCCAAGGCTGATTTAAACATTATCAAAAACCCGGGGCAGTTTGATCTTTCTCTGATCTATATTTACCAGGAAAACAATTCCAGTTTAAAAATTAAATACCTCGATGAAAATCCGGGCGCCGCATCAAGCGGGGTGGGATTCATTCGAAGTATTCAGGGAAACTACTCCCGCCTCGAGGCCGGAATTTACAACACAAGCGCCCGGCAAAATAAAAAACTCTTTATTAAAAACTCTCTCAATGAATTTGCTGAATGCAAATACAACGGATTTTTTGCGGGAGCCTTGTCTCATGTGGATCACGACTTTTACATTGAACACCTGGGTTCTTTTTCCAAATCAGAACTGCTGTTTAAAATGGGAATTCTGGACGAATGCTACGGCATATTCTGGGGAGACACAAAAATTATCCCGAACACCAGGGGATGCGAAGGATACCAGAAAAACAAAAATCTTATTCTTGGGAAAAATGCGCGGGTAGACGCCATACCGCGATTGCGCATTCAAACCGAACATGTGATTGCTTCTCATGGCAGCGCCACAGGCGAAATTTCAGACGATGAAATATTTTATCTTATGAGCCGGGGATTAAGTTACGAAGACGCCCGAAAGCTTTTATTGCGCGCTTTTTTTGAGGATATTTTAAGGCAATCCTTTGGGAGCGATCCGGATATTTCGAATTTATTTTTAATGAAGATATGGAATAATCTTCAAAATATCATTGGGATGGAAATTACCGCTTAACAATAGACAATCCGTTATGACCGAATTCACCGACTCAGCAAACTGGATTGAAGTGGCAAAAGTCGCCGATCTGGCCGATATCAAAACCGGTAATGTGGCCGCTATAAATATGGAACTGGACAACGGAGCCAATAAATCCATCATTCTCATCCGAACGGGAGTTCACGAATGGAGCGCTCTCGATAATGTATGTACGCATGACGGGGGGTGTCTCGACGACGGAGAAATTGACCTCAACAAAAACTCCATTGAATGCAACCGTCATGGAGCTAATTTTAACATTAAAACAGGGGAGGTAATTTCCATGCCCGCCATTCATCCTGTACAAAGTTATCCGGTAAAAATTGAATCTGATATTTTATACATTCAAATTCCATGAAACAAGTCTTTCTTCAAACCATTCTTGCGCTTGTCCTCATCTTGAGCTTATCGAGCTGTCTTGAAATGATTAAAAAGTCATTTAAAAAGCCCAAACTGTCCTATGAAGGCATGATGGTTGAAAAACTGGAACCCACGGGAGCATCGATCAGGCTTTATCTTGGAGTAAGTAATAGAAACAACATTGATTTGCAGGTCTCCAAAATGACTCATGTGGTTTACCTTGAAGATGTAAAGCTTCTGGAAACAGACATAAAAGATAAAATCAATATCAAATCGAGGGAGAAAACCATTGTTGAATTCCCTCTGCAAATATCTTTCCTGGGTTTAAAAAAAAATATCGTCAACCTGTGGGAAAATAAAAAAATCAGGTATACAATAAATTCCAGCTTGATGATGAATACAGTAATCGGCGAATTTCCTTTGAACATCAAGTACAGCGATATTCTGGAACTCCCCCCTCTGCCTGAATTAAAAGTAAAAGATGTTAAAATGGACTCCATGACTTTTTCAGAAGTCAATATGACTGTGTTTCTAAAAATTCTGAACAACAACAAGATTCAACTGGCGCTCGACAATATGGAATATGAAATATATTTTAACAATTTCGAAGTAGCAAAGGGGCATATGGAAAAGATAGAATTTTCAAAAGATAAAACCGATGTTGACCTTGCCATTCCATTAAAAATGCGCCTGCTAAGCGTTAAACGCGGAGTTGCCGAAATGCTTAAAAGCGGCGAAATTCAGTATAATGTTCACGTCCTGATAAAAGGAAATTCGACCTACGGAGAATATGAAATTCCTTTTGACACAAAAGGGATTACAAAAATATATTAGCCATGTCCGAATGCGATTGTGAATTTGAAATAAAAGACAAAAAATCAACAAAGGAAAAAAATGTGTTGTTCTGGCTTATGGGAATTAACGCATCCATGTTCTTCGTTGAATCCATCGCAGGCTGGTTCGCTGACTCAAGCGGATTGATCGCAGACTCTCTGGACATGTTTGCCGATGCCATGGTTTATGTCTCAACATTTTACGTTATCGGAAAACCTCTGGCATCAAAGAAACGGTCGGCATATTTTAGCGGAATACTGCAATTGGTTCTTGGCGTTGGCGTATTTGTCGACGTAATCAGACGAACGTTCACGGGCAGCGAACCCCATTCTTTCTGGATGTTTTCCATATCCCTTCTGGCTCTTGCAGCCAATGTAATTTGCCTCATGCTGTTGACAAAGCACAAAGAGGGCGAAATTCACATGCGAGCCACCTGGATTTTTACAAAAAATGATGTGCTTGCAAATGCAGGCGTTATTGTTGCAGGAGCTCTTGTGTACCTGCTTCATTCGAGGATTCCGGATCTGGCGATCGGCGCTCTTATTGCTGCGGTCATTATTAAAGACAGTTTTAAAATATTTTCTGAAGCATGGGCTGCCTGAAAAGTCGGCATGAACCACGGTGGCGCACCGGAGAACACGGAGTTTTTGATGAACTAACGCCTGAAAAGGCATTTATTTCGCATTTTCTCCGTGCGCCTCCTGTCTCCGCGGTGATATCTTTTTCTTTTAAGATAGCCCCCTCTTCCCGAATCACAAATCCTGGATCGCTTCATCGATCATTTTTCGGGTAGAATCTTCCACTTCGCTGGCAACCGCTTGAAGAGCTGGGTCAGAAGATAACATCGAGAGTATCGAGTCAGGTTTTATCATCCCGATTCTTGTTTTCTGGTTTTCTGTATATATAGAAATTCGACAAGGCAAGGCCATATTGAGCCTCAGATCTGATTGCAAAACCCGCCAGGCCTGCTGCGGATTGCAAATCTCAAAGACTTTGCATTCCTCCTGAAATGCAACTCCCTTGCTTCGAAGAGTTTCTCCAATATTATGAATGTGCAATATCCCAAAGCCGTTTTTCTTGATACAAGTCTCCAGATCTGTCGCTGCGTCTCTGAAGTTTTTTTGGGTTTCTTTTATGTAATACATTTTTCTTCCTTAGTACAAGATTTGTTCTTCTTTCATCCAGCAAAGAATTTTTGCGGCGTCCTCTTTCACGTAAGTCCTTAAAAACTCGCATGTTGAATATGCATATTCCAAAAACTGCATTTTCGCTGCATCCAGATTGCTTGTGTCAGCGGCCTTTGTTTTTTCTTCTACCGCATGAATAAATTTATTTGTCTCTTCAAGAACCCCAAGCGCCGAAAATCCGATAAAATATGCTTTTAAAAAATTCATGATTTCAGATTCCGGTTGATTCTGCAGGTGTAAGCGAAAGTGTTTTTCAATCATGGTAAAATAATGTTCGGGTCTTTCCGCATATTTCTCAAACTCGCTGATCATTTTTTTGGTTTCTTCCATTTTCGGATGGATATTGTGATCGTAAAGATTTGTAAAATCAATGGCATCGTCAATTTCGGCCACTTTTTCCATAACTCCGGAATTTTTAATATTATTTATGACTCCAAATAATCTTTCCGCAAGAAGTTTGTAGTTTTCATCCAGTACGGCCAGAAAATCGCCTATGTGCACTTTATCGGCCGCGGCAATGCCTTCGGTAATAATCCATTCCGGAACAGGTTTTCTGGTGGTCGACCCACCCTTTTGCTCAGCAGCTTTCGCTGTTGCCGCCGGAATTTCACCCAGCTCGGATAAATCCGGCGCCTGAATATCCTCTGTCTCTGCGGCCTCCGCAGTCTTTGAAGATTCCTGGACTTTTTCCGGGTTTTTGGCGGATACAGGTATTTTTTTAGCTACGAGGCTTTGCACTACCTTGCCCTTGGCTTTCTTTGCCTCATCTTCCCCAAGAGCAATTCTGACTATCTGGATTTTTTTGGTTCTCAGGTTAAAGCGCGTGGCAAACCGGTTGCCTTTATTATCTATATATCGATCATTGATATTGGCAATGGAAATTTTGCCCAGATCAATATCATCCACGCTGTCTATACCAATATATTTTTTCATGCTTTACCATGGATCGGGACTCAACATTTATGTTTATTGACACTATGTCTTTTTTTTAAAATTTGATTCAATCAACAATGAAATTCACCTTTAAAAAATTTCTGTCAAACCTGCTCACAGATGCTGTAAAAAATATTGCCCTGTCAAGAAATATTATTATAAACAGCGATTTTACGGCAAAGATAGAATATCCTCCTTCATATTCTCTGGGTCAATATTCTTCTCCGGTTGCCATGGAGTGCGCCCGGATTTTTAAAGAAAGCCCGGCCAATATTGCACAACTCCTTTTGGAAATCATCAACAAAAATCCGGAAAATCGAAAATATTTTTCCGAACTCCAGATTGTGCATCCGGGATTCATAAATTTTTATCTTTCCGGAGAAGCCCATCAAAATTTGATGGGCGATGTTTTTTCCAGTCTGGAAACCATGTATGCGCCCATTCAATCTAAAAATCAACATGGCCGCATTATTTTTGAATTTGTTTCGGCCAACCCTACCGGACCTTTAAATATTGTTTCGGCGCGCGCGGCGGCCGTGGGCGATTCCATTTGCCGAATTTTAAAAGCCGCCAAATGCAATGTATACCGCGAATATTATGTAAATGATTTTGGCAACCAGGTTCGATTATTGGGGCTTTCGCTTGCGGCTCGTTATTTGCAGAAACTGGGGCACGATGCGCCGCTGCCCGAAGAAGGCTATCAGGGCGAATACATCAAAGATGTTCTGGAAGATATTTCAAAAAACGACACAACCCTGAAAGGCATTGCTGGAGATATTTCCAGAAAGAATCTTGCTGAAGTTCAGGAACAACTTGGGGAATATTTTGCGCCTCTTGCGGTGGAAAAGCTTCGATCAACGCACGAAAAAGATCTTGCCTCCTTCGGAGTATATTTTGACAATTTTTTTTCCGAAAAAAGTTTGCACGATCAAAAAGAAGTAGAAAAGATTTTATCTGTTTTACAGGCATCCGGTTTTGTCTACGAGCTTGACGGGGCGCTGTTATTTCAAAGTACCAAATTTGGCGATGAAAAAGACCGCGTTATTGTAAGAAGCGACGGCCGCCCCACCTATCTTCTGGCCGACATTGCCTACCACAAATCCAAAATCGATCGCGGTTTTCAAAAAATTTACGACATCTGGGGTCCGGATCATCACGGATACATTGCAAGATTGAAAGGCGCCCTGAAATCCATTCATTTCCCCGAAAAAGAAAACGAGGATTTTGAGGTGTTTATCGTCCAGCAGGTCAATATGATTGAAGACGGCAAGCCGGTTGTAATGAGTAAACGCCTTGGCAAATTTCATACAATGAATGATCTTCTGGAAAAAATTCCGGCCGATGTTGTTAGATATTTTTTTCTTCTGCGCTCGCAAAGTTCGCACCTGGATTTTGATCTCGATCTGGCGACCACACAATCAAATAAAAATCCTGTATACTACATTCAGTATGCCGCAGCAAGAATATGTTCGATTTTCCGGGAAGCTAAAAAAGATATCGACGAAAAAATAAATTTGCCGGAATATGTTTTTACGGATATAAAAAAATCAGGGCGCGAGGAATTATTGTCTATATTATGGCGGTATCCGGAAATTGTAGAGCAGGTGTCTGTGAGTTTTGAAGTTCATATTTTAAGCGAGTATCTTTACAATGTAGCGCAGGTTTTTACCCGGTTTTACCACGAAAAAGAAAATAATGTTTTGGCAACTTTTGAAACGAATTATGAAGAGGGCTGCCTGCTTTTAAAAATTTGCCAATTAACGCGCGTTGTACTAAAAGAAGGATTGAGTCTTCTGGGTGT
>JAOUFE010000123.1 GCA_029858425.1 Spirochaetia bacterium
TTAAAAACATAGACCGCTCCGCTGAAAGCAGCCAGCGCATTATCTGCCACCGGGTTGGCATTGTCGGTATTTTGAATCGCTGTATTGGAGTTAGCTTCATTAGCAGCACCTACGGCAATGATATCGCCAGAGATAGAAACAGACATTCCAAAACAATCACCTGCTTCTGCGTTGCTGGCCTTCAAGTAGGCATCCTGGCTCCAGTCGCCGGTACTTGTGTTTCGTTTAAAAACATAGACCGCGCCGCTCGTAGAAGCCAGGGCATCATCCGCTGCAGGTAGTGCATTGTCGGTATTTTGAATCGCTGTGTTGGAATTATCTTCCCCTCTAGCACCCACGGCAATGATATTGCCAGAGATGGAAACAGTATTGCCGAAAAAATCAGACGCCTGGGCATTGCTGGCCTTAAGATAAGCATCCTGACTCCAGTCGCCGGTAGTGGTGTTTCGTTTAAAGACGTAGACCGCGCCGCTCATATTTGCCAGAGCATCATCTGCCACCGGGTTGGCATTGTCGGTATTTTGAATCGCTGTATTGGAGTTATCTTCTCCAATAGCCCCCACGGCAATGATATTGCCAGAGATGGAAATAGAGCTACCAAGCCAATCAACTGCCTGTGCGTTGCTGGCCTTCAAGTAGGCATCCTGGCTCCAGTCGCCGGTACTTGTGTTTCGTTTAAATACATATACCGCGCCGCTGCTACCAGCCAGAGCATCATCGGCTACCGGGTTGGTATTGTCGGTGTTTTGAATCGCTGTGTTGGAATTGGCTTCTCCCGTAGCGCTAACGGCAATGAAATCGCCAGAAATGGAAACGGAGCCACCAAAATTGTCATACGCCCCTGCATTGGTTGCTTTTAAATACGCATCTTGCACCCATGCTCGTTCGGCGTTGGGGTCAACGGTTGCCGGGCAATCGCCCGGGCACGATGCGGTAGATTCAGAGGCATCGCATATGCCATCGCCGCATACTGCTGTGGAGCCTGTCGTCGTCGTTGTGGTATCTGCTTTTTTGGGAGCAGGCGAACAATAACTCACAAACAGACCCAGCGACATCGTAATTAGCGACCAGATAATTGGCCTTGCCATCGCAATGGGCGTTGCCATGCAACCTATAAACCATATCACAGAAGCCAGAAAAAAAAATATTCCCAGGCTTTTTAAAATTCTTTTTTTCATAAAACTCTCCTTAATTCATAATTAATTTAATGTGCATCCTAAAACCCATCCCTGGATTTTAGGATGCGCTCTTAATTTCGCAGATCATCAAATCGCAGATCATCAAATTTTGTATTTTTTCTGTTCGTTTCAATACCCAGCGAAACTCCGTGACGCTAACATACAACTGGTTACAAATAGGTTACAGATTTACGATTTTTTTAATTTTTTAATTCCTGGTTGCAAAATTCGCTGGAGCAACTATTTCAACTGGTGAGCTTGGTAGACCGAAATACCACTTCCTTGTTAAAATAAAGTCCTGACGAATCCGCCATAAATGAATAAATTTGTCATTAAAACAGGCTTGACACATTCAATGCATTTTATACTGTTTAAAAATACCAGTTATGAAAGCGTTATCTTTGGCAAAAATCACAAGGCCGAGACTGGCAAGCGTCTGCCAACGCGACATGTTGTTTCATGTAATGGATCAAAATGATTCGCCGGTTACATGGATTTCCGCTCCCGGCGGTTCAGGGAAAACAACAGCAGCGATTAGCTATCTGGATTCAAAAAATCATATCTGTTTGTGGTACCAGATTGATGCAGGCGATGCTGATCTTGCATCTTTTTTTTATTATATGGAGTTGGCTGCAAGGAAAGCGGCGCCGCGATTCAGAAAAACTTTGCCTTTGTTAACGCCGGAATATCTAATGAATATACCTGTCTTTACGCGAAGATTTTTTGAGAAACTCTGCGCCCAGTTGCCGCAAAGCTGCACGCTTGTTTTTGATAACTTTCAGGATGTATCTGGCGAATCGGGATTTCATGAAATGATCGCTGCCGGACTGGAAGCAATCCCGGATGGTATGCGGGTTATTATCATTAGCCGAACCGATCCGCCGCCGCAATTTGCAAGGCTATTGGCAAACAATAAAATCGGAATTCTGGGATGGGATCATGTAAAATTCAGCATTGAAGAAACGGCCGCCTTTGTAAACACAGTAGAGACGCAAAGCCCGGCGTCTCGGCAGTTTCATGATTTGCGCCAGATAGTTTCAGAGATACAAAAGCAGACCGACGGCTGGGTAGCGGGGATAGTTTTAATGATAAAGTCCTCAGGCACAAACGCTTTTGAAACCCGTATCGACACCACCAATCACGAATCTATTTTTCATTATTTTGCATCGGAGATATTTAACAAAGCCGAAATTCATATTCAGGATTTCCTTTTAAAAACCGCATTTTTAACGGATATGACGGCTGATATGGCTCAAAAAATGACCGGGGTTTCCCCGTCAGAAAAAATTCTCATCGAACTAAACAGAAATAACTATTTTTGCCAGCGCGTTAGCGGAAAAAATCCTATATATCGTTACCATCCATTGTTTCAAAATTTTTTATTGAAATTTGCGCATGAGCGTTTTATGACAGATCAATTAAATGAGATCCGGTTACGCGCTGCCCATATTCTGGAGCAATCGGGGCAGGTAGAACGATCTGCCGAACTGATGCTGGATGCAGGAAGGTATGATGAACTGGTTAAACTTGTTTTCTCCCATGGTCAATCTTTCATTAGCGAAGGTAGAAACAAAACCATCGATGGGTGGATTACCGCTATGCCTCGGGAGTTATTGGACAATACCCCCTGGCTGCTTTATTGGCTCGGCGCTTGTCGTCTGGCGTATAACCCCGGAGAAGCAAGGGGATTTTTGGAAAAAGCTTTTCAATTATTTCAAAAGAATGAAGATGTGTCTGGTTTATTTGTTTCCTGTGCTTTTATAATGAATTCCTTTATTTATGAGTTTGAAAACTTTCGACCTCTGGATCACTGGATCACCGTTGCCGACAAATTAATGGCCGATTACCGCGATTTCGCTAACGATGAGCTCAAGGGGCAAATGACCGTTGGCCTGCTAAATGCTATGATTTGGCGTCAACCAAACCATCCAGAAATTCATGCTTATGCTAAATTGGTAAGGCAGATCATCGCTCAGCATCCTGATTTTCGGGTACGTATGATGCTCGGGAATTATCTGTTTTTGTCTTATATATGGTTTCAAAATTTTTCCGAAGGTAAAAGGCTAATAAATGAGTTGCAATCGACCATTGAACTTAAGAAAGTTGATCCCTTGACAAAGTTGTATTGGCATGTAATCCATAGCATGTATTTCTGGATTGCCGCAGAAGGCGAATCTTGCAGGCAAAGCGTTGCCCAGGGCATTAAAATTTCCGATGAAAGCGGTATCTTGATATTGAACTCCCATCTTCTTGGTCAGGGAGTTTATGGTGGTGTAACCCTGGGTGACATGGAGTCTGCCGCAACTTTTCTGGAAAGAATGTCAACCATGCAGTACCCCAGATTACTGGATAAGGCATTTTACTATAACCTGTCAGCTGCCGTTTCATGCGCTTATGGTAAATTTAAAAAGGCCATTGATGATATTAGGTATGCTTTGCAAATCAGCGAAGAAGTCGGGTGCCCTTTTACAAATGCCTTATATCAAATGGAATTGGGATTGACTTTGTTTGATAGCGGCGACCATGAGGCAGGTTTCAAATATCTGGCTCTTGCCATGAAAAATGGTAAGGGTATGAATTCTATTGAATTTATGACTCTCATTCACGGCGCCAGATTTGCTTTTTTTAGGGGCAACGAGAAAGAGGGACTTGATTTATTAAATAAGGGACTGACTCTGGGAGCCAGCCAGCAATATATCAATGTGCCAAGGTGGAACAACCAGGTCATTTCTGCGCTATGTGCGAAAGCTCTGGAACATAATATTCAGGTTGATTATGCTCAATGGTTGATTCAAAATCGACAACTTCTGCCTCCAAAGGACATCGTCGTTTCGGGAAACTGGCCATATCCCGTCAAAATAATCACGCTGGGTCGTTTTGATCTGGTTATCAACGATGTCCAGGTCAAATTCTCCGGGAAGGTTCAGCAAAAACCGTTGGCTATGTTGAAGCTCATCATTGCACTCGGAGGAAAAGATATTCCCGAGACGCAGACAAGTGATATACTCTGGCCAGACTCGGATGGTGATATGGCGCACAACTCCTTCAAGGTAACGCTAAATCGTTTGAGAAAAATACTGGGCGATGAAAAATATATTATTGTTGATGGCGGCAAACTCTCTGTGAATTTCGATTTTGTATACATTGATATCCGGGCGCTTGAAAGTATTTTCAAAAAGTCAGAGAAAGAATCGCCTGAAAAAATGTCAGAACTGGCGAATCAGGCGATCCATATTTTTCAGGGAAAATTTCTTCAGGGAGAAGAGTATCTTTTGCCGGTGCAAAATGTTCAAAGAGAACTTGTGCGAAAAATGAACCGCTTGCTTTTGCAATGCTTTGATAATTTTGCACAAAAGGGGCAAAGTGAAAGTGGTCTTGGTTACCTTGAAAAAGCCCTTGAGCTCGATAGCGCATCCGAAACAGTTATTCAGAAATTAATGCGGTATCATCTCGATATGGGTCAAAAAGAGGAGGCTCTGAAATATTATCAGCAATACATCGAAAAGTTAAATCCGGATATCGAACCTTCGGTGAAAATGAGAGGATTGTATGAAAAGTTACAGACCAAAACGGACTACATTTCCGATATCACAACTTTTAAATTTTTATAATCAGCGAATAATTTACCGCCCTTGATCAGCGTCCCCGATAAAATTTCGTCTACCACGAGGCTTTTTACTTCTTTTTCCAGGAGCGTTTCAAGAGGTCTGGCGCCGTTTACAGGATCAAAACCGTTTTTTAAAAGATATTGCAGCAGCGAATCAGAAACTTCGAGGACAATATTTTTACTTTGCAGATGACTTTTTAGCTGGTTCATGGATTTGTGTATTATTTTCAAGGCCAGTTCGTTCGTCAGATGTTCAAATAAAATAATTTCATCAAGGCGGTTCAGGAATTCGGGCGAAAAAACCCGTTTAATTTCTCTGAGGGAATCGCCGTACTGCGCCATACCTTCTGTAAATCCAATTTTCAGAGAACTCATTTCGCGCGAACCGGCGTTGGATGTCATTATAATAATATTGCTTCTAAAGTCAGCGTTTTTTCCCGTATTGTCGGTGACAACTGCGCGGTCAAAAATCTGTAGTAAAACATTGTAAATATCCGGATCAGCTTTTTCAATTTCATCGAGCAATATTACCGCATTGGGTTTTTTCCTCACAGCATCGGTAAGCAAAGCTCCCTGATCAAAGCCAACATATCCGGGAGGCGAGCCAAGCAGCCTTGAAATGGTTTGCTTTTCCGAATATTCGCTCATGTCAAAACGGATCAGATCCTGGCCAAGCTCTTCAGCGAGAGCCCGGCAAAGCTCTGTTTTGCCCACGCCGGTAGGACCCGCAAAAAGAAAAGAGCCAACCGGCTTGTCCGGCCGGTTTAATCCGGCAAAATGTTTTTTAATGACAGTAACCAGCGAATGAATAGCCTTGTCCTGGCCAAAAATTCTGTTCTTTAATTTTTCAGGCAGCAATTGCAGGGATTGAATATCCGAAGCTCCCATTTTATGAACGCTTATTCCCGTCATTCTGGACAGGGTATGAATAATGTCCTGCTTGCTGATATTTTTTTTATCTCGATATATACTGACCGATGCCCCTGTTTCATCCATTAAGTCAATGGCCTTGTCCGGCAAAAACCGGTCGCGAATATAAAGCGCCGAAAGGTCAACACAGGCCTGAATCGAAGCGCTGGAATATTTAACCCCGTGAAATTCTTCGTATCTTCCTTTTAATCCGTGTAAAATTTTCACAGAATCGGCCACATCCGGTTCCGGAACATCAATTTTTTGAAGTCTGCGCGAGAGAGCCCGGTCCTTTTCAATATATCTGCGATACTCTTCAAATGTGGTTGCGCCAATGCAGCGGATTTCTCCGCCCGTTAAAAGCGGTTTTAATATATTGGAAGCATCGAGGCTGCCGCCGCCCACAGATCCGGCTCCCACAATGGTATGAAGTTCATCAATAAATAATATGGCTTTTTTGTTCTTCTTTACTTCGGCTAATAATTCCTTGATTCTTTTTTCAAAATCTCCCCGGTACTTTGTTCCGGCGACAAGCAACCCGATATCCAGAGAATATATCGAATAATTTTTAAGGCGATCGGGAACTTCATCGTCGGCAATGCGCCGGGCAAGCCCCTGAACAATGGCAGTTTTACCAACCCCCGGATCGCCGACAAATACAGGATTGTTTTTTTGACGGCGGCATAAAATTTCAATGGTTCTGGAAATTTCATTTTCTCTGCCTATGACTGTGTCATATTTATTTTGCCGCGCCATTTCGGTCATTTCAAATGCATATTTGGAGAGATAGCTTTCCTGCTCCTGCTGGTTTAAACTGCCGGTTTCATCGTTTGCCGGGGAGGCGTTTTCCGCAGAAAGGTCAGAGATGCACTCCAGTATGGCCAGTCTTTCAACGCCGTATTTTTTTAAAAAATAGCTGGCTTCATTTTCTTCTTCATCATACAAGGCTACTATAATATCGCCTATTTCTACTTCCGGTTTTTCCGCATTTTGAACGTGCATTATGGCACGCTGTAAAATTCTTTGAAATGACAGGGTTTGAAGCGGCGCCTCATTGTTGTTTTTGACTTTTTCGAGCGTGTTTAAATAATCGTTTAACTCTTCCCGAACTGCGTCGGCATCGCCGCCGGAACTTTCTATAATATTCATCCCCTCAAAACTTTCGAGAATGGCATAGAGAAGATGTTCAGCCGTAATAAAAGCATGATCCCTTATTTGCGCTTCCCTGTAGGTTTCGTTTAATACCAGTTCAAGATTTTTATGCAGCATACTCATCCATTCATTAGTTATTCTTTTTTCATGTCAGCGCGCAAAGGATGTCCATTTTGACGCGCAATCTTGTGCACAAGGTGAACCTTCATTTCTGCAATTTCGCGGGGAAATACTCCGGCAGCTCCCTTTCCATTTTTATGAACATCGTACATAATTTTTACCGCTTCATCCTGCGCTTTATTAAATATCGTTATTAATATACTAACAACAAATTCCATTGTTGTATAATTATCGTTCAACAGGAAAACTTCATATCGCGACGGCCTCTTTACCGCAGATTGATCTTTAAGCGCCAGACCGGATTCATGCAACGATTCTCTCATTAATTGTATTCCTGAAAAAATATTTATTGCTTATGCGCGACCTTTTCAAGAAGCCGGGAAAAATGAAGCATAATTGTCTGGACCCTCCCATACTGTAATTTTTGTAACAAAAGCATCTCGTTGAAGATGATCACAGATATTTAGAAAAATGTATTCCGCAATATTTTCGGCTGTGGGATTGGTCTCGCGAAAAGGCTCAAGAGTATTGAGGCAACGATGCTCCATTTGAGTAATAATTTCATCAAATTTCTTTCGAATTTCCACAAAATCTACGCTGATTCCATTTTTTAGATAATTGCTGCCAATAAAAAGCTCAGCTTTGTAGGAATGACCGTGCAGAGGCTCATTTTCTCCAGGAGCAAAATAATCATAAAGATAATGAGCGCTTTCAAATTTTGCGGCTATTCGAATTTCATATTTGTATCTGGACATCGTTATTTACATTTTTTCGGGAGCCGAAACCCCCAGAAGACTCAATCCTTCTTTTAGTACAACGCGCGTTAATTGGCAAATTTTCAAAAGCAGGCAACCTTCTTCAAAATTCGTTTCAAAAGTCGCCAAAACATTATTTTCTTTTTCATGGTAAAACCGGGTAAAAATCTGCGCTACATTGTAAAGATACTCGCTTAAAATATGAACTTCAAAACTCACAGACACCTGCTCTACAATTTCCGGATACCGCCATAATATAGACAATAATTCCTCGCGCCCTGATTTTTTTATATC
>JAOUFE010000014.1 GCA_029858425.1 Spirochaetia bacterium
CGAAGCGGCAAAAAGGCACAATGATGTGTTTATTTTTCCATATGTGGGGCTATCGGGATTACCACCGGGAATTTACGGCGGCGTAAATGTGTTGATGATTGACATGAAATTCTTGCCAATGGTGTATCTTGATGCTACCCTTGAATTTCCTAATTTCAAATATGTTGATTTTGATGGCAAAGCCGGAATTACATTTGGAGCATTAAAAAATGTGGAGCAAAGAGTTATCGTCAATTCATATTCTGCCGGATATAATGTTACGGTAAGCGAATACATTCCCGTATACATTCCATCATATTATTCCTGGCATGTTCATGGAATGGTGCAAAAAGAACAAATGCCATCATTTCTTGACACTTCCATGGGGGGAATTGGCTTGCCAAATAGCGCCTCTTACTCAAACAAAGATAACGGCACATTGTTTTATGGCGCCGGAATAGGCTTTTATTATGCGGCTGATTACAAAGTTACTGTCGATAAAGGAAGCACATATCATCAAAAGTTTGATTACGCCGGTTATTCCAATTTGAACCTGAATTTGCTGTATGCCCCCACAGGTTTATATCAGGGATTGGCTGCATCTATGGATATTACCTCTCACTACAAGGTTTTTTCATGGAAAATAGAATTCTTGTATTCATTTGCCGACGGCAGCGGCGCCAAAGTACAACTTTCAATGCTTGATGCCATGCGCATTAAAATGGCGTTTGGCGCGCACTGGGGAACCAGAACCAAAAAGGACCCTGTGTTTAATCTCAATTGTACCGTAACCGGAAGGACAATGGAGGAATGCGAAGGCAAATAACCTGACACATTGAAATTACCGTTCACTTTTGAGTTCCTGTGTTTTTTCTCCAAAAAATGTCAGGGGCAGCGGAAAAGCCGAAGGCTTTGGAGCGCGGGGCAGACTTGCCCCGCCTTTTCGCCAACTGGCTACAACTTCCAAAAAATCTTCGCTATTAAAAAAAATCCTTTAGCTATTCTCGTTGCCGACAGATATATATTAATGTGGAATACCTGGCATTTGGTTTACTTGGACTTGGAGCAATTTTTATTTTTATCGGCGTTTTATCCGGACGCGAGACAAAAATGTCGATCAAAAAAAATACGCACCGGGAAGAAGAAACTTCTCCCGCACAATCCGGAGATCAATCTTTCCGCATCCCGGGGAAAATGCCCGAAAGTCTTTCTTCTGAAAATCCAGTAAAAAACATAAAAATAGCTGCCACAAACCAGAATGCTCTCTTGTTCTCTGAAAATGCCATTTTGTACATTGATAAAAGCGGAAAAAATATCTACGCCGCCTCCCCATCTGAGCGGCGCTTTTTAAATATGACCGAAATCCACCGGGTGGGATCAGGTACGCTATCCTTTGACGGATTTTCCTTTTTCTTTGAAAATAAAAAAAACCGCGAGATCTATAAACTTGTGGAAATAGATAAAATAAATCTGTACAATAACTGCATTTCCCTTCTCCAGAAACATGGGCGCAATACATTGCTGTTTTTTATTGACAACACAATTCAATTCCGGGCTTTTCTACAGCCCTATATCGACACCCATGCTCCATAGTAAATTTGGCACACAATTCCAGCCGCAGAAAAAAAAATCCTCTTTTCGATGGATTTTCTGGATGACCTTCATTGCGGCGCTTTCCGGTGGCGCATACTGGGGTTTTAAAAACTATCCGCGCCTGCTCTTTAAATTTAAAAAAGACAAATATACAGCAATTATGCAAATGATGGAATCCTACGAGAAATCTGCCCAGGCTCAAAAAACAACTCCAGAAAATAAAAGCTCTGATATATCGCCCATTGAAGATTTGCTCGATCGCCTGATTCGCGACAATCCTTCCGACGGTTATTTGTATTATCTTTTTGGCAGGCTCTATGCGACCGAATGCGTTGAGCCAATAATCCAGGACAATCAAAAATTCACAGATGTTTTGTTTCTGGATTATATCCAGAAACATCATATTCCGGAAGGCGTTTCCGTTAATCACTGGGAAAAAGGTATTTCCTATACGCGCAAAGCCCTGTTGCTTGGGCTTCCCGAAAGTGAAAAAGAAAAGGCTGTTGTTAATCTGCTAAAGCTTTACTTTATCGGTGGTACTCCATTCTGGAGCTCTGCGGTGGACTACCTGCGACCGGAAGATATCAACAAAAGCGAACTCACATACAACATTTATAAACTTGTTTTTACCGAAACTGTTCCCAACTGGGAACAGTTTACCAAAATTTACGGCGAAGAAACAAACGTTTTCCTGATGGGACTTTACTTCTTAAAACTCCGAAACTATCCGCTTGCCTTTTTTTATTTTAAGAAACTTTTGCTCTCAGATTCGATTTATCTTCGCAACAACGCATACTACATCATGGGCTACATTATGGGCGAACAAAAAGATATGGCATTAAAGGCCTACTATCACAGCCTGATTGATTTTGATGAATTTTTAAAACGCAATCCATGGTTTCTGGAAGAACACAACTACACCCTGCGCTATACCGGGCAGGAAAGTATGGCCAAAAGTTTTCTGGGTCAATATGAAAAAATGGTTCTTGAGTTAAGGGATTCCCAATGAATTTTATTCACACAGACAACGCCCCTGCCGCGATTGGCCCATATTCCCAGGCGGTATCTGCAAAAAATCTTTTGTTTATTTCAGGACAAATTGGACTTGACCCAAAGGATGGAAGCCTTTCAAATTCCATTGAAAAACAGACAACGCAATGTCTGGCCAATCTGGATCAAATTTTATTCGCCTGCAAGCTATCCAGAAAAAGTATCATCAAAACCACAATTTTTCTTAAAGACATATCAAACTTTTCTATCGTCAACGACATCTACAAAAATTACTTTGGGGAGCACAAACCAGCCAGATCTACCGTGGAGGTCAGCAATTTGCCAAAATCGGCGTTGATTGAGATAGAAGCCATTGCCGTAATTGATGAAAGTTAAATTGCATTTACGAACCAAGCTCAAACATTTTGTTTAATGCGCGAGCCGCCTTTTCTATTATTTTTTCATCGATGGTCACTTCATAAATTTCTTCTTTTATGGATTTCAGAATACCTTCCAGCGTGATCCTGTGCATATAGGGGCATATCTGACAGCTCGAAACAAATTCTACCTCTGGATGCAGCCCCCGAATATTGTCTCCCATGGAACACTCGGTTAATAATAATACTTTTCCCGGCTTGTACTGTTCAATGTACTTTTCTATCTGACTCGTGGAACCGGTATAATCGCTCACGGCTGTCACCTCTGGTTTGCACTCCGGATGAGCTACAACCTGAACATTGGGGAATGTTTTTCTGGCCAGAGAAATGTCTGTTTCGGAAAAAAGTTCGTGAACCATGCACTTTCCATTCCAGAACATAATTTTTTTCCTGGTCTGCTTTTGCGCATTTCGGGCAAGATATACATCGGGAATAAAAAATACTGTATCGGAGTCTATACGATCTATGATTATTGCCGCGTTACCGCTGGTACAAATAACATCCGACTCTGCTTTGACCTCTGCGCTTGTGTTGATATAGGATACAATGGGTATACCCGGATTTTCCTGTCGGAAATCCCGCAATATTTGCGCATTGACGCTCTCCGCCAGAGAACATCCTGCGGTTTTATCGCTAATCAAGACCTTCTTTCCGGGATTTAAAATCTTGGCGGTTTCTGCCATAAAATAAACTCCGTTAAACAGTATGATATCGGCATTTGTTTTTGCGGCAATGCGTGAAAGCGCCAGGGAATCGCCCGTATAGTCAGAAATTCCATAGTAAATTTCAGGAGGCATGTAGTTATGACCCAGAATGACCATATTTTTCCCTTTTCTGGCCACATGAATATCTTCAATAATATCCAGTATTTTTTCAATTTCTTCAGGCGTTTTATACCTGGAAAGTATACTTTTTAGCTCGGTTGGCGTTTTCATTTAATCCTGTAGCCCCGGTTGAATTTTTGGTTCATACCACAGCTCGTAACTTCCTTCAAAAACGAGAATAAAGCGTCAACAATATCCACGGAGGTTAGGCCGAAACTCGACATTCAGGGCTGGTTTCGCTAAAAAGCGCGTTTTTCGGGTCCGAAGCGCCCCAAAAACGCGCCTTTTACTGCATTCTGACGTGAATTTTGAGTTCATGCCCAATCTCTCTTTCTGCTTTCCATCCAGCGATTCCTTTGATTCCTTTGATTATTCTTATTGACAGGACGTTATCTATTTGCAAAAGTCGGCTATTATGAAGATCCCGGCAACCATGAAAGACTGGACGGTAGTCAAAGGAAAAATATTCACGCCTAAACATAACTTTTACGGGTTAATGGTAGTTTTTTTCGACAACCTCCAAAATATGGTGGAAAATCTTTCTCTTGTTTTTTCCATATATTCCGAAACCCATGACCTGCATCTCGACGAGTCCTGGGACAAGTTTGAAAAAAAAATACAGGACATGATTTACAGCGGTAATTTTTCCCAGTCCATTTCCATGAGTACTTCCGACAAACTTAAAGATGATGCCAAAACAACTTCCTTTGGAAGCGAGTTGAGAGCCGATATTGATAAAAACAGCCTTGAGTTAATCAATGGCCTTTTCAAGCAAATCATGGCAAAAACATTAAATGATAACCTTGTTGAAGTCGATTGTCAGTTTGAGGTTATCTCATCAGAAGAATTAATCCAGGGCAGAGTCCGCGAAGACTCTTCATCCGGAGGACAGGATGAAGAAGGAATCAAAACCCCGGCTGATGGACACCTTGTAAATGCAAAACTGGTTCTTGCTCCTATCGACGGTAAACTTGTTACTGACTTACAGGAAGGCGATTTGATCTTAATAAGTTTTACCTCAACGGCCATGACGGAAAATATGCTGATCGATAAATTAAAACTCAGAAAACCCGATGGGACAGCCCGTCCAGCCCCTGCCCGTGTCCTGAAATTGCAGCCTTTAAAAAAAGGCGTACAGGTTTTAGTGCATATTATGGACAAATATTATGCAAAAATAACGGAAGAGCAAAAAATATTGGTAAAACTGTTTGCTTCAGGTAAAAATGAAAGCAAACTGGCTTCATCCAAGCCAGGATCAAAAAGCAAGGAATCGGGATTTTCGTGGATCACGATTGGAATGGTCATCTTCCTTGGAATTTTAATCGCATATTTTGTATTTCTTCGCGGATAAAATGGTCAAAAGTAATTTCATTAAACTGATAATTATCATCAGCTCAATCCTTGTCTTTAGCCTCATCATCGGCGATACAATTATGACCCCGATTATCTTCTATCACAAATTGCTTGTTCAATTTTTTGGCTACCTGTTCTTGCTTCTGATTGTTTCATTGATAATGTTGAAATTTAAAGCCAATTACCAATTTATATATTCGGGATATCACGAAACAAAATCAAAAAAAAATATTTTCAAAATGACTTTGCTGGATACCATTAAACAAATATCTCGCAAGTCTCTGCGGTTTTTCAGTCTAACTTTTTTTCTTGTTCTTGTTACGCTGATGACCGCAACAGCCATTTGGATAAACAATCAGTTTATTACATTCCCGGCAAATTAAAGTTCTTTATTTGCGGCCTTAAGTTATCCAGGTTCCCGGACAGATTTACTATGATACTGGTTTCTTTTTGCATCACCGCGCTTAACATGCTTTTTTCATTGGGATATTTTTTCCCAAATTCCTCCAAAGGAGTAATTGTCATCTGAATATTTACGTTATATGGCTGGTTAATCGTTGTACTTCCCGTAATTATGATTCTTGCAATATCCGTATTCACCTCCGAGGTGTCCAGTTGCAACAAGCCATTCTTTACAGTTCCCCTGATTTTTCCGCTCTTAATCTCGGCAACATAGTTGGAATTTAAAACTGCATATTGAAGCATTGCGCTTTCTGTACTGACCGAAACATTCCCCGACCATTGCTGAACATTTTTGGAAATATTTTGAATCATTGAGTTTAATTTCCAGGATCCCCCGGAGACAAAACCGGAACTAAACGGTATTTTTACTCCTTTAAAATCGGACTCCAGGGCAAATGTATTGGATAACAATATTTTCAAAATGGACAGGTTTCCGGACACGTATTCCACTTTTATCTGGTTTTCAAGACCCTTTGCAGTTTGCAAAACATATTTTACGCGCTGCAATTCAAAATTGCCGCTTAAATGAATGTCCATTTTGTCAACATCTATAGCGTATCCTTCTTTTAGGAAAAAATACCTTGCTACAATGTCAAAATTAAAAAAGTAAATAAAACCCAGAATAAAACTTGCCAGCAATATCAATATTGGCCCGGCTCTTTTTATCCACTTTTTCATACCGGAATTCAAGCTTGCCGGTTCTGTTACGGGTTCTTCGTTAAAATTTAATTCTGATTTCATAATTTTCGCATACCTTTGATATTGCTGGTTGGATTATTCCTTGTTTTTAAATGCCGCCACCTTGAGCGATATCCTGTAAAGCCCTGGTTTTGAAGTAATTTCGCTGCTCTGAAAAAATTCAATAGAATAGGGAATTGAACTGCTTTCTTCAATTTCTTTGACGATATTCAAGATACTTGCAGAGTCAATTTCCTTAAAATCTATACTCACCTGCCTTTTGATAAACTTGTTTTCAATTACGGAATCCGTTGGTAACAGGGTGGCATTGTTTCGAACCCCGTATTTTTGCAGCATCGATTCAATTTGCGGAACCATCGGCTCAATATCTACTTTTTCCATGCTTCTCAGGGAAGCAAGCTTCTTGTACTCTTTTCCGAGGTTTATGAGATTATTATCTTCAAAGGAAGACTGTCTGATTTTTTCATCAATGGATAAAATATCTTCTTTGACAAAACTTACGCCAAAATAAACAACAAGTATAATGAAAAAAGCAGATCCTGCAATAATGAGTTTTTTTTCCCGATCCGTAAGTTGCATATTATTCCATATCGTGTACTTCCGGTTTAATTATTAAATTAAATCGAACCCGATTTTGACCTCCCGGACCAGGATACGATCTTTGATCTTTGACTTCGGCTGATGCAAATATGGGATTTCCCAGCGCCAGACTTCGAATATGATTTAGTTCATTAAAATCATTGGTAGATCCAAGTATGGTAACGCTGTTGTTGGAGTAAGTCCATCTGTCGATTTGAAGATCGGTTGCCTTGAGCAAGGCTTTATTTAATTCAAATAATATTTGGGATAACTTTAGCTTATTGCTCTGGAGTTTATAAATCTCTGATCTCTTTTTTTGTTCTTCCACTAACTGTTTTGCCTGTGTAACGAGGGACGTATTTGAATCTGGAGTCTTATTAAACATACTGCTGAACAGTTCTCCCTTCTTTTTCTGTATGACCTGGTAGTGATGTCTTTTTTGCATAAAATTCACAACAAACGAACCGGTAAAAATGAGCATCGATGCGGTTAGGAAGGCAATTATGATATTATCTGAATAATCTTTTTTCTTTTTAAATAATTTTTTAAGAGCTGAATCCATTAAATTTAAATCTTTTCCGGAGGACAGGGCAAAGGACATTCCCACCGGGATCACAAACGAGCGGCCAATCAGGGAAATCGGAGTATTACCGTAGGGAAATGGAACAATATCTGCCGTAACTTTTTCAGTTAAAATATTTTCCAGAAAAACCTGATTTTCCAGATCGCTCATTAATACAACGCTGTTTCTGGTTTCATTTTCCCTGTAAAATCCGGAAAGAGTGGTTTTTAGTTCATGATTTATCGACGAGCTGAAATTTAATATAGAATCTACAATATCCCTGGATTTTGCTCTTGTAAGTTTGAACTTGTGTTGATAATATTCGCTATCGACGATATCCGAATCCGAAACAGGAATTTCTGTAAGAAGTTTTTTGCTTTCTGCTATATCTCTTTTCCATTTTTTTGAAATTTCAGCAAACAAATGATCGTAACCAATGGGAACCACCCGGGAATATTCCCACGATCCTTCCCTAACCATGAGAAGAATGCTGTAATTTCCTGATACGTATAATATACAGCCAAACGGAGCGGTTAAAAAAGACGATAATTGCAAAAGCGCATCAACAGGGATATAAACCCCTTTTAATATCATTTTATTGGCCAGAAAAAACTGAGCATACATTTCCAGAAAGGTCTTGCGCGCGGCGGCAACAATAATTTTCGATTCATTACCCGTAACATCCGGATAAAAATGATAGTCGTAAAATATGTCGGTAATATCATACGGCAGATCCGATTCCAGTTCAAAAGGAAGCAGGTCTTTAATTTTGCTTTTTGATATAAAGGGTAGTACAAGTTCGCGCAATATCAGCTCTTCAGAAGGAAGGTTGATATAAATACCGGAATTTTCATAAAAATTTTCACGTATAAAATTATTTAATTCTTCATTTTGTTTATCAAAATCAGGGCTTTCAAATTCATATATCCGCGCTGCTTCAAAATTACTGCCCATAACGCTGGACTTAAAAGCAACTCCCCTTAAGTGAGTTCTCGATCTCTCAATGATAACCGGTAGTTTTTTCATGGTTTTATTCAAGGTATGAAATTAGTTTTTTGGCCGTAGCGTCATATAAACCCATCACGCGAGCAGTTTTTGAGCCAATAGATACCTCGACAACGATCTTATATACTCTTCCTGAAAAAGTTATTCGAGTCCCAATTTCGTCAAGCAATGAAACCTTGCCTGTGGTGGGCATGTGCAATTGGGCAACCGCCGCAAGTTCGCCTGTTCCCTCAAAATAGCCGCCGTTCTTTATTCTTCCCACAATTACTGCCATTGCCGCAGCCGGAGTCATAAATTCGGACAGGGCAAGAATTACATGATATGGCGCTGAATTAATATTTATTTTCCAGTCTCCGCCTGCAATCGTGTCGGGCATATATACGGTTATATTGCGAGCCAGTCTGAAATCATCATCCGATATAGCCATGAGTTCTTCCGGTGTCATAAAATCTTTGGAATATTTCTTTTTTTCATCTTCGGTTCGCCTGTCGGCATATAATGTCCAACTGTCAAATCCCGGTATGAGTAACAGTTCATCGACCGAATGCAGAAACGAATTTTTAATCCGCCGGGGAGGCTGCATGGCGGCATAATCGTCCTGTTCTGCTCCATAGGGCATTTTCACATTATTTTCATCAATCCAGTCTACCACCGCATCCCAGCGATTGCTGTCTATGCCCAGCGACTCGGAAAGTCTGTCCAGCATTTCCCGGAGCGCAAAATTGATATCATCATTAAAAGTATTGACCAGATAATTTACATTGATTTTTCCGGTTTCATCGGTAATGTTTACCATGATCTGGATATTCTCGCCATATGTAAGCGGTTTTGGACCATCGAAAATACCGAACATGTAAAGTTGCTTTTCGGGAATTTTTTTCAGTATATCTACGGCAAATGCCAGCCAGCTCTGGGCATGATATTTGGCTTTCACATAATCTGAGCGAAGCCGTACCTTGTTGTATTCCGTAAACGCCTGTTTGTACAATCCCATGACTGAAATAAATGTCATAATCAAAATTGTAAACGTTATCAAGATAACGACAAAACCGCGTTTTTTGCCCAAATAGCCCTTTGTGTCGCGCTTAAATACAAAGTGAGGATATATATTTTTCACAACAATACAAGACTGACTTGCCTAATCCCATAAACCCTTGGAATAATATTTGTCCCCGGAATCAGGCAAAATAGTTACGATAACGGCTTCCCTGACTCCTTCGTTTTGAAGTCTTTCGGCCAGGTTTAAGGCAGCCCAGAGAGCGGCTCCGGAAGATTGCCCGGCAAAAATACCTTCTTCATGCGCCATTAAACGGGCCATTTCATAAGAAGGTTCCGTAGGGGTTGGAATGATTCCATCCAGCCACGAGGGATCATATATTTCCGGTACGAGAGAGGACTCCATATGCTTTAGCCCTTCAAGTCCGTGAAGAGCATCATCGGGCTCGGCGGCATATACTTCGATGTTGCTGTTTTTTTCAATCAAATACCTGCCTGTCCCCATAATGGTTCCGCTGGTTCCAATGGTGGCCACAAAATGGGTAATACGTCCTTCCAACTGTTTCCAGATTTCAGGGCCTGTATATAGATAGTGCGCCAGCGGGTTGGATGGATTGGAGTATTGATCCGGTTTATAATACTTGAGAGGTTCACTGGCATAAAGTTCGCGGGCTGCAAGAATAGCCCCATCCGAGCCTTCCATAGGCGAAGTATATATTACCTTGGCTCCATACGACTTTATCTTTGCTTTTCGCTCCATGGACACATTGGAAGGCATACAAAGGGTAACGGGAATTTTTAACACGCTCCCAATCAGGGCAAGAGCTATGCCTGTATTGCCGCTTGTGGAATCCAGAATAATTTTGTCTGATGTTAAATGACCGGACTGAATCCCGTCTTTTATCATCTGGATGGCTGGCCTGTCTTTTACCGATCCGCCCGGATTGGCGCCTTCCAGTTTCACCCAGATTTCAATTCCGGGTAAAAGGTTTTTCGTCAGGTGGGTAATTTTCAACAAGGGGGTATTTCCGATAGACTCCAGAACCGTATTTTTCAAATCCATTACAATGTCCGATTTCATATCTTGTCCAGCGCCTGTTTCAAGTCCTTGACAATATCATCGGTATCTTCAATACCGATGGAAAACCGGATCAGATTATCGTAAATTCCCACTTTTTCTCTTTCTTCTGTGGTGAGTTCATAGTAGCTCATCAAAGATGGCTGCTCTATCAAAGATTCCACTCCCCCGATCGATGGAGCTATTTTGGGAATTTTCATGGAATCCACCAGAAGACTGCCCGTCTGCAAATTTCCCTTGATCTGAAACGAAACAACCCCGCCAAATCCATTCATATACTTTTGGGCATGGGCATAATCCGGATGCGATTTTAATCCAGGATACCAGACTTTTTCAATTTTGGGGTGAGACTCCAGAAACGATGCAACTGCAAGCGCCGTATGGTTTTGCCTTTCCATTCGAAGCGGAAAGGTTTTCAACCCCCTGATAATTAAATAACTTGAATTGGGATCAGAAATTCCCCCGATAATCGCCTGTAACTCCTTAATCGCCGATATGATGCTGGATTTACCCAGCAAAACTCCGGCAAGAACATCGTTATGCCCTGCAAGATATTTGGTTACAGAGTGGATTACAATATCCACGCCATAATCCAATGGCCTAAAATTATAGGGGGTAGCCAGAGTAGAATCGATCAGAGTCTTGATATGGTTTCTCTGGGCAATTTCAACGATTTTTTCAATATCCGGCACCCTTAGATAGGGATTTGTCGGACTCTCCGAAATAATCAGGCGGGTGTTTTTTTGAATGGTTTTTTCAATGCTCATCGCATCAGGCTCACACAAAGAAAACTCTACTCCAAAGCGACTCATTACCTGACGGATAAACTGCCGCGTTCTTCGGTAGGAATCAGAGGTGACAATAACATGATCGCCCTGTTTGCATATGGCAAAAATTGCCGTAGTTACAGCATTCATGCCGCTTGGAAACAGCAAGGCCGATTCGGCATTTTCCAGTTCCCTTAACTTGTGTTCAGCAACTTCCTGCGTTGGATTTCCATAACGGCCGTATTCGCTAATGCGGTTACTGCGCCCTTCAAAAAAATCACACAACTGGGCTGTATTTTCAAATGTATATGTAGCCGTCTGATATATGGGCGTTGTTATTGCATATTTATCGTTAAATTCATATTCGCCGCCATGTACTGACTGCGTGGTATACCCGCTTCCCTTTTCAAGGCTATTCTTCTTTTGATCCATCAATCTCCCTGCTTTAATATTTCTTCTACTTTTTGGTGTACTAATTTTTTTACAACATCTATGTTCGCCTCAATTTCTATCGGCTTGTTTTGATAATGTACTGCGACTTCTTCCAGGGTATTCTCGTGGTATTTTACCTTAAAATCCGTAAATTTCAAGCCATTGGCCGTAGAAATAACGACAACAGTTTCTTCCGGCGAGATAACGTTGTTCATCTTTAATTTTTGCAATGCGGCCAGAGCAACCCCGGTATGTGGATCAGTCATCAAACCGGAAAAATCGGCGAGAGCCGAAGCATTGGCCAATTCATCTTCGGTCGCCTGTTCAACCACTCCATTAAACCGCTGCAATGTTCGAATCGCCTTATTTACGGAAACCGGATTTCCAATCTGGATGGCCGAAGCAAGCGTTTTGCGCGCCTTGACAGGTTTAAATTCAGAAAATCCGCGCTTAAAGGATTCGTACAAAGGATTGGCTTTTTCAGCCTGCGCGAGGGCAATTCTCGGCAGTTTTTGAATCAGTCCCAATTCAAATAGCATGAGCAAACCATTTCCAAGCGCGGAAACATTGCCAAGATTTCCTCCGGGAATAATAAACCAGTCTGGCACTCTCCAGTCCAATTGTTGAATGACTTCAATGCCTACCGTTTTCTGCCCTTCAATTCGAAGACTGTTCATGGAGTTGGCGAGGTAAATTTCTTTTTCATGCGTCAATTCCTGCACTATTTTCATGCAACCGTCAAAGTCGGTATCCAGAGCCAGAACCATGGCGCCATTGGCTACCGGTTGAATCAATTGAGTCAGCGAAACCTTGTTCTTGGGCAGTAATATTATAGCTGGAATCTCGGCATTGGCGGCATAGGCGGCCAGAGCTGCCGACGTATCTCCGGTGGATGCGCATGCAATCGCGCGAATGGGTTGCCCTGCTTTAATCATGGATTTTACCTGACTAACCAGAACAGTCATGCCGAGATCTTTAAAGGAGCCGGTATGAGAGTTGCCGCACAGCTTTACCCAGAGCTCTTTTTGTTTAAAAAGTTTTTCAAGGCGCTCAGAACGAAACAAATTCGTGGCGCCTTCATACATGGAGACGATATGCTGGCTGTCAATTTCAGGCAATATCCATTCTTTTTTTCCCCAGACTCCGGAACCATACGGGAATTCAGATGTGCGATATCTCTCATTAAATAACGAAATCCAGCTTTGGGGAGATCGATCTTTAAGCGCTTCTACATCGTGAATCACTTCCAGCAAATTATCGCAGGAAGGACACCTATATATAACAGTATTCAGGCTAATTTTATCGGGACACCCTGCGATACATTGAAAATGCGCTGCATATCTCATAAAGTCGTCACATTTTAAAATCAAAGACAACCTATCAACAAAACAATTATTATTGCAAGATTTTCTTCAGAAAGCAGTTTGGAGCCTGGACATGAACCTTAATAATCAGATCAAAATGTATTAAAATGCGCAGTTTTGGGCCACGTTTGGAGGCAGGCAAAAAAATGCTTGCCTATTTGTGATCTTATATTTTAATGATTATGATTTTTGAAAATATATCCAACTTTTTACACAGGAATATCAGTATATGGAAATAAAATTTCGCGACTTTCGCAAGCACAAGGTTATTGAGGTCGCCGGCGATGTAGATTTATACAATGTAAGCGAATTAAAGCAGGCGATTTTTGACCTTGTAGAAAATACCGATACGGAATCCATTATTATTGATATGAAAGATACAAGCTATCTGGATTCTTCGGGCATTGGAGCCCTCGTCGCCGGTCAAAAGAAAATCAAGCTAAAGGGCGGAAAGTTTGCTCTGCTAAACATCAAGGATGAGGTATTAAATGTCCTCAAGCTTGCCACACTTGATCAATTTTTTACGATCTATGAAAATGAACAATCTGTAATTTCCTGAAAACCGGATTCCGTGGCTAAAAATATTTTACTTCTTTTTGGGGGAGTTTCCGGGGAGCATGAAGTTTCCTGCGTTTCTGCCAAATTTATTGAAAAAACGCTGATTGAAGCAAAGTATCAGGTAATTCCTGTGTACATTAATACGGAGGGAAACTGGCATTATCAATCCCGTGTTCCGGATAATCCTGAAAAACATGAGATAAATCCCTGTTTTTTACACAGGCATTCCGATTGCCAGATTCAAACCACCGACAATAAATTTCCCGTTGATTTTGCTTTTCCCATAATTCACGGCACCACAGGCGAAGATGGCAAGTTGCAAGGGTTTTTTGAATTCGTGGACATTCCTTATGCCGGTTCCGACGTTCTTTCTTCGGCGCTATGTATGAACAAATACTACTCCAAATTAATTTTTCAATCGGCGCACATTCCCCAGGTATCGTTTATAAAAGTGGAAAAACACGAGTGGACAAAATTTCCTGAAAAAATAATAAACAATATAGCAAAAGATTTTCGATTCCCCGTTTTTACCAAACCCGCCAGCATGGGAAGTTCCGTTGGCATCAGCCGGGTACAGAATCCAGAAAATCTGAACGAGGCAATCGAGCATGCATTAAAATTTGACGATCTGGTAATGTGTGAACAGGGAATATCGGCAAGGGAAATCGAAGTTTCCATCCTCGGCAATTTTCCGGATTACAAGGTAAGCATTCCGGGAGAAATTATCTCAAGCCATGATTTTTATTCCTATGAAGCAAAATATCTGGATACAAATGGCGCGCGTCTGGTGATTCCCGCAGAGATCAGTCCGGATCAATCCATGACAATACAGGAACTTGCCGTAAAATCATTCACCTCGGTTCAGGGATGCGGTTTTGCCAGAATAGATTTTTTCCTGAACAAGGAAGACAACCATATATATTTAAATGAAATCAACACCTTGCCGGGTTTTACTCCCGTAAGCATGTTTCCCAAATTATGGGAACAATCCGGATTAAAGTCTGTCGATTTGATCCATAAAATAATACAATTGGGGGTTGAAAAATACAAGCAAAAAAAAACGCTCAAAACCAGAAGAAATGGATAACAGGAAAATTCACATCCAGTTTTCATTTTTACAAAGGCAATCGCGCCTTAAATCACATAGATATATTTTTGCGCCTTGCCAATTATAGCTACTTGATTACATACAGGGTGTCGAAAAACAATATATGTCGGGGAGATATTCAAAAAAAACATCGCTTGAAATATTTAACGTTTCAGGGACGTTTTCGGGAAAACGAAAAACTAAGAATCCTGCGCCGGGGATATTTTCTAACAACTCCGGAAATATGGACAGAAGGTTCGGGCAACCATGTTCAAATAACATGGTTTCCGGAAAAAATCAGCCGCCGGGAAATGAATGATATGTGGAAAAAAAGCAATTTTAAAATGAACGTAGATGAGATTCAACTTTATGAAGTCTCCGAAAAAAAGGATACCCCTGCACAACCTGGGATCCCACCCCAACCGTTAGAGCAAATAGAAATTGCTCCGGTTTTGCAGAAACCATCGGCGGAAGCGCCGGAAGCGACTGAAGAGCAAAGAAGAGAACAAAGAAGAGAGCAAAAAAGCGCTCCGAAAAAAATTCCCGAACAAGAAATAAACCCGGAAGAAGTCCTCGTGAAAAAAACAGCTCCCGAAAAAAGCATCGTAGAACCAAAACCGCCCCAGGAAGCTGAAGCGCAGCCCTACAAATCTTTTGATGAAAGTACAATCGAATTTGTGGATATTCAGGAAATGATCCTCGATGAAAGTGGAAAACCAGCCGGAGAATTTAAACCAGATTCATGAAAAAAAATACCATTATTTTTCTTTTTTTGTTTTGTTCGACCCAAAAAATATTTTCAGAGCAAATAAGCGATGGTTTTCTGGGGGTAAATCTTTCGCTGCAATGGGAACAATACCAGTCTATCCGGCAGCGAGAAAACTTTTTTATGCTTCCCCTCACATTTTCGGGAGCTTCAGCAGGCTATGATATTATGACCGACATTACCATCAATCCGGAACTGCTGCATCTGGACAAATATTACAGCGCAAAATTTTCAGGTCTGAACCAGGGCGCAGTACAGCCTTTTTCCCTTGCCAGTCTGGAAGTGCTGTATAAACTTGCGGAATGGAAAATTTTTCATTTTAACGGCGGTTTAAAAATCGGCCATTATGGATTTCTTTCCAATGACTGGTCGTCGCCTGCATTTCTGTTGTTTATTGGCGCCCGCGGCTCTATCTTTACATTTCTGGGCGATCACTTTATGGTTCAAATTCCGCTGGAAATTCCCCTCGCGCTCTATCTGCACAATCTCAATGATTTTTTCATGGCAAAAACAGGAGTGGAGGTAATATTTTATCCGGCTGGTCCAATCCAGAATCCCATGGCAAATTCGGCGGTTTTTTGTCTCGGAATGGAATATTCTTATTTACATATGCAGACCAGCAGCTTGCAAACCAGAAATATTCATTATATTACGCCATATATAAAAGTTACCGTATTGTATTGAAATCAATCTTTTGCGTTCTTTTTTGCATCGGCAAGCCAGGCCATAATCTCCAGAACCTTGTGCGGTCCAAGAATATTTTTATATCCGGGCATTTTGCCGCGCGGTGGATTCATTTTCATATGATCCGTGCTGATACCGCCCATAAGCACTTTATATTCGGAAAAATTATCCTCCCCGTGAAGGTATACATCGTCTAATAAATCCGGCCCGACATTGCCTCGGGCATTTTCGCCGTGGCAAACCACGCACATGGCCGCATAATGTCCTTTTCCATGCGCAATGGCTTCGGGATTGCTTTCCAGAGGATTCTCTCCATTCACGGTTAAATCGGCAGCATCAGAAAGAGAAATAATTTTATGATCGGAAAGTTCCTTGCTGGTACTATCCGGGCTGATATTATCCGGTTTTTTCCCGCAGGTCAGGTATAAAGCATAAAACAGGCTGATTACAAATATCCTAAACAGACTCATTTCCACAGACCGCCGAAATCCGGACACCTCAGTACGTTTCTTGAATATCATGTTTACCTCCTGATAAAATCGGCGCGGGGGGTCAATAAAAAACTGTTTAGCGCCTTACCGCGAGAATAATTTTCGTTATTGTTATCGTAACCATTATGAAGAAAAGAACTGCCCCACCCCGAATATATTTCATCGGCGCGCAGTTTTTCACGATAAAGACGGGAGTACGCCGGCATGATGGATGCGACATTCCCCGCTCGCGGATTTTTAATATAATTTTCAATATACAATTCGTCTTTCATTGAATACGGCAAGTAACCCAGATCGGGCGCAATGGCGCGACCGGTAAAATCCGCGTAGTCGTTGCTGAAAATCCGGAAAAATATTTCGGGAGACAAATTCAATTTGTAGTACTCATCGGGCAAATACCGCACCAGCTCCGGAACAGATTTTCGGATAACGCGGCTGTGGCAGAACACGCAGCCGGAATTTTCGTAAACCTTCCTTCCGGCCTCGGCCAGAGAGTTCCGGGGAAAAACCGCAATGGCAGTATTTTTTGCGGCAAGAAAATACAGCGCGGGCATAAAAAACAGCAAAACCCAGGCGGTTAGATTGAAAATATTTTTGGTCTTTTCGGAAATCATAAACGCATGCATAACAAAATGAAAAAACAGGGGGGCTTCGCCCCCCTTGGGCCAGGCGACGTTGGGCAAAGTGCTCCCGGCCCATCCCCCCCAATATTATGGCGATCGAAATCGCAGGAATGCGATTTATTTTTTCTTTTTGGATCCGCCCAAAATCTCCATCAGCTTTGAAATAAAGCCGGACTTCTCCGGTGCTTTATTGCGAGCCTGACTGGATTGTATTTCTGCCTGCCATTTTTCCGGAAAATCGGATTGGGCTGAAGTCTCTGGTTTGGCGCCAGCTTTTGGCTTTGCTGCTGGTTTGGCAGGGCTTTTTGCTTTTGGTTTTGGTTTTGGTTTTGGTTTTGCTGCAGCCGGTTTCTTTACAGCTTTGGATTTTGCCGCAGCAGGTTTTTTTGCCGCCGTTGATTTTGCTACAGGTTTTTTGGCTGCCTTTTTCGGGGCAGGTTTCGTTTTCTTGTTGGCCATGTAATTCTCCTCTATTTTAAAAAAAATCAGTTTCATGTGCATTATTCAATATTCAAACATGGCAACAAACCAATTTTAGTTTGCCATTCAACGAGAACGGCTGCCTCTTAAAATCCCTGACATCAGTCAGCCTGACATCAGTCAAAAATCTTGACATCTTAACATTATGTGAGATACTGGCATATGATAACCCCTGAAATGCAAAAAGTTTTAATATTTTACAATGAAGGTCTTGCTCTATATAAACAAAAAAAATGGAAGGAGGCGTTGACAAAGTTTAAACAGGCTGTGCAGGCAAAACCAGATGACGGCCCTTCCAAACTTTATGTAACGCGGTGTGAACATTTTATTGAAACTCCGCCCCCGGCAGACTGGGACGGCGTGTTTACCATGACCACCAAGTAATTTCTTCTGCAATCACAAATGTAAAATATATGGCTGCTAAAAAAGAAAAACCCGTAGTTAAGTTAAACTATACCACCTTTCATAAAAAGGTAAAAATGAATGGCATATTGACTTTTTCCAAACCCCTGAAAATATGCGGTGAATTTGAGGGGAGCATAACAGGCAGCTCTATTTTATATGTAGATAGCGGCGCCAAAATTAAGGCACATATAGAAACCCCGCATGTCATTGTACAGGGAGAAGTGATCGGTAACATCAATGCTACCGAAAAAGTAGAGCTTCATTCAGGATGTACGGTAATTGGAAACATTCGTTCGCCCAATCTGGAAATTGAAGACGGGGTTATTTTTGAGGGTCAGTGCGAAATGAAGCAAAGACCCGTAAGCGTCCCGGCCTGATTTATCCCTTTGCATTACAGGGCATTTAAAACAAGATCGGTAATTTGATTTGTGTTTAATGCCCTGCCCGAAGAGCCTGTCGGCAGCAAATCGCCGGTTCTGGCGCCTTCGGCAATGACTTTTTTTACCGCAGCTTCAATCTGCAGGGCTTCTTTTTCCATTTTAAAGGAATATCTCAGCATAAGCGCTGCCGATAAAATTTGCGCAATGGGGTTGGCAATTCCCTGCCCTGCAATATCCGGAGCCGAGCCTCCGGAAGGCTCATACAATCCAAAAGAATAACCAGGCTGCCCCCATTTGCTTTCCGGGGCGCCCAGCGAAGCCGAAGCCAGCATTCCAATGGAGCCTGTAATTTGACTGGCTTCGTCGGATAATATATCGCCAAATAAATTCGGGCACAACACAACGTCAAACTGGGCGGGATTTTTTATCAACTGCATGGAGGCGTTATCCACATAAAGATGATGCAGTTTTACATCGGGGTAGTTCTTATGAACTTCGATAACAACTTCGCGCCACAAGACCATTGTTGTCAATACATTGGCCTTATCAATGCTGTGGACGATTTTCTTTCTCCCCCGCGCGGATTCAAATGCAATGCGCGCAATTCTTTCAATTTCAAACCTTTTGTACTTCATTGTATCAAAGGCTTCCTCATCGGGTCCAGAGCCGCGGCGCCCTTTGGGTTCTCCAAAATACACGTCGCCGGTGAGCTCCCGGAGAATTAATATATTCAAGCCGTTTTCTACGAGGTCGCTTCTCAGCGGCGAAGCGTCTTTCAGCTCAGGATAAATAATGGCCGGTCTCAGGTTTGCAAACAGTTCAAAATGTTTTCTCAGGGGCAGCAGGGCAGCTCTTTCGGGCTGCTGTGTCGGCGGCAAATGTTCCCATTTGGGTCCGCCCACCGAGCCAAAAAGTATGGCGTCGGATTTTTCGCACAAGTTTAATGTGTCTGCCGGAAGCGCCTCCCCGGTGAGATCTATGGCAGCGCCGCCTACTGCGGCCTCTGTAATTTCAAATGTATGATCGCTGTTTTGAGTTGCTTTTTTCAATATTCTCAAGGCGCTTTGCATCACTTCCGGCCCTATTCCGTCGCCGGCCAATACCCCTATTTTAAAGTTCATATGGCATGGAAAAACCCGCAAACCTCGTGAAAATATTTTTTTGCTGGATAATACAAGTAATATAAAAAAAAAGAACATGGGCAATTTCAATGAGTTTAAACAAATTTGAATTTAATGAAGAAATCATTAACTACTTTAGAGAATCCCGGTTAATACCGCTGGACTTCTATAATAAAGCCGGCCAGATTCTCATTCCCAAAAAAGCAGAAGCTACAGAAAATGAAATAAATGCCCTTCTCAAATTTCAATCCCAGGGAATATACTTTCAGGAATCCGACGCCCATAAACTGAAGAAACCATCCCGCGACATTCCCGAAGGCATGAGCGATACAAAACTGCTCACACAGGAAACAGGCGATGTTCTTGCTCGAGACGTTTCGTCCATGTTTGAAGAATTAAAAACTTCCAGTTTTTCTGCCATAAGCGCAAGGCGCATGAAAAATACGGTTTCGGATGTTTTCGAGAAATTTGAAAAAGAGCCCGACGCCATGAATGGACTTGTCAATATTCTGGAACTGATGAGTTCCGGACAGCTTGCGCATGAAATGCAAATCGCTATAAAAAGAACCGTTGTAGCCATGGCGCTAAAAACGCGCGGGATGACCCATCAAAGCAGTAAGGACAAAGGCTATTTGCAGACTTCCATGAATCATTTAATGGTTTCCAGTCTTTTATGCGATGTCGCATATTTGAAAATGAACATGCCCAGCCAAAAGGGGCTGGATGGCAATCAGATGCTGTATATAAAAAATCATCCGCTGATTTCGTATTTAATGATTGCGCATGAAGACAGCCTGGACCCGGCAGTCAAGCGCAATATCCTTTTTCATCACCGACCGGCGCCATCTGACGCAACCAGTAATAATTACCCCGGCAAAACACAATTGGCTCAAAAATTGGCCGCTTTGTATCAGGACTATTCCAAAATTCCAGACAAGAAAAATGTTGCAGGCGCCATCGCTCACACATTAAACGATTTAAAACAGGACATAAAATACGACGAAGACGCCAACATCCTTGCCATTGCCTCTGAATTTGCCTCGCTGACAACAGATGTCCCGTGGAGAAAGGGAATTCACCCGGTAACGGCCGTTAAAATGATGTTGAACAATTCTTATTTTACGTATGCCTCGCGAGCTATACGGGAATTTCTGGATCTGGTGGCCATAAGTCTTTGCGACAACAAGATGATTTTAAAGGTTGGGGATTTTATCATTCTTACGGCAGAGTCCATGAGCGGGAGTCCGTATTTTGAGGTATGCAAGATTCATGAAATTAACCGGCAGCAAAGTCGCCCGGTGGTGGAGAGAATCGGATCGGTAAATCTCAATATTGAGAAGGAGCCAAAATTGGCGCTTACAGGTTTTGACAAGAAAAATCTCGTGCTCGACAAACGCCACGCCAAGTACCACCTTGAAAATGACCTGACCCGCAGAATGATCTATGTCATTGATCCGCAATTAGACCCGGAGATGTATGAACATCTTGCCAACTTTGGATAAAATTCCCCAGAGGCTTTCGCAGCTCTGAATGTTGCCACCCTGTATCTTCATTTTTATATTTAAATAATTAAATTACCATCACTTCACTATCGGTTACTGCTTGCGGAATTAATTCTCCTTCCCTTTCCAAACCTTCAACATGAAATTTTATCGATTCAAATATCAATTCTTCCGTTTCTTCCTTTGTGTCTCCAAAAGCTACGCATCCCGGCAGATCGGGGACATAGGCGTCATAACCGTCTTTTGATTTTTCAAAAAGAACAATAAATTTTCTCATTTTTCCACATCCATAATTTGAGCTTGTTTTAAAATACTTTTAAGCGTCTCGATCGGTACATCTTTTGATGCTTTATGGTATGATATTCACCAGACGCTTTTTACATTATGCTTATATTGTCGATGACTTCCTGATTGTCTGATTAGGAACCAACCATCCGACTTAATAATTTTGATTAAATCTGAAACTTTCATACATCTTGCTTCGCCTGGTAACTTCCTTTTTGCAGTTGCGACATGGAGAAATTCCTTATTTCACGATCCTCATAATTTTCCATTCGCGATAATCCAGTCCGGTTTTGTAGACATTTACATTTTGAAATCTTCGATTTAATGCCACAAGATTGTAGCGGGTAAACAAAAATGTGTAGGGCTGGTTCTCGTATAAAATCTCGTGAAATCTGTGATAAAACACATTGCGAATTTCGGGGTTAAACTCCAGACGGGCGCGTTCAATCAGATAATCCATTTCAGGAGTGGTAAAACCCGTAAAATTATGCCCCTTTTCTAACTGGCTGCTGTGCCACAACTGGTATGGGTCATTGTCAATATCCATGCTCCAGGCCAGCATCATGGCCTCGAACTCGCGCTTGTTGATTTTTTCAATTAAAGCCTGAAACTGCATCTGGCGAATATTGACCTCAACTCCATATTTTCCCATTTCTTCTTTCATTATGGGCGTAAATTTTCGGTAAAAGTCCACCCCGCTGGGAACCATAAGTTCAAAAGACAATTTTTTCCCGTTTTTATCCAGAATCCCGTCTTTATCGCTGTCCTCAAACCCGGCCTCTTTTAGCAGCGAGAGGGCTTTGGCGGGGCTGAATTCATACGGCTTTAAGTTTTGATTGTATTGTTTGCTTTGTATCCAAAAGTCGCCGGTGGTAATTTCCGAAAGCCCGTTTAAAATCGTATCGCGCACTTTTTCGCGGTCAATCAGATATGTCATGGCCTGCCGCACGCGCTTGTCGTCAAACGGGAATTTACGGGTATTGTAACCTATATAACTATATGTAGTGGCAAGGTATTTTATTTTACGAAATGTATCGTTGAATTTTTTTGAACCGGTCTGTCTTTCCCACTCAAAAGAATTCAGATTGTTCATGTCGAGCTCCTGCTTTTTTAAAGCCTGAAGGGCGACAGATTCGTCTTCAATAATCTTGTATTCAATTTTTTTGATATCGGGCAAATGACCCCAGTAGGCGTCGTTGCGGATGAGCGTTAACTTCTGGCGGGTTTTCCACGATTGGAGTTTGTAGGGACCCGTACCCACAGGATTTTTCATGTTAAAATCATTCAGGACAAAATTGGTTACTTTTGAAAAAATGTGTTCGGGGATAATATCCATGCCGCCCAGAAACTCAAGGCTTTTGTAGTAAGGTTTTTTCATAACAAAAATCACCGTGTAATCGTCCGGAGCAAAAACATTTTGCACATCCCTGAAATACACTTTTTGCTGCGGATTCGGAGTATTTTCGTCCATAGTTTTTTGGAATGTAAAAATCACATCTTTGGCCGTAAAAGGCTGACCGTCGTGAAACTTTACCCCCTGGCGCAGGTAAAAAGTATAGACCATGTTGTTGGGAGATACCGTCCAGTTTAAGGCCAGCCGCCCCTTCATGTCCAGGGTGGCCTTGTCCCTTTCCAGCAAAGACTCATAAATATAGGAACAAATGGTGCTGGAATATGCGTCTTCAGATAATACAGGGTTTAAGGTGATTGGATCTGTTGAAATTTGCAGCATCAGCGTGTCGGCTTCGCGGTGCCATTTGCGGGAGCACCCAATCGCGACGGTTGCGCATAAAATAATGAATATGAATTTGTAAAATCCCTGACGAAATCCTCGAGAAAACTGCATACGCCAGATTTCATTTTTTTTTAGTTCTGTACACCATTAATACATGGCGGCAAAAACCGGTTTTATGGGTGGCGGCCGACACGCGGTTGTCGGCCGGGAGCAGAAGGGCAAAACACTTTTTTTACAATAAAGCGATGATAAATTTCATTTTAAGTTGACAGGATGGCTTTCCAGCAATAACTTAAAATCCGGATGGAAAAATGAGCAGCGATATCAATATTGGACAACTATTAATCAAAGACAAAGTCATTACTCAAGAACAGTTAGATCACGCAATTGCCTACCAGAGTAAAGCAGGCGGCCTGATTGAAATGATTCTTGTAAACCAGGGGCTGTTGACTCCCCAAAATCTGGCCAAGTACCGCAGAATTATAGAAGACAGGGAAAAAGCAGCGGGAATAAAAAAAGAACCGGCAAAAAAATTACGTCTTGGAGAAATTCTTATTGCCGCAAACGAAATAACCCAGGAACAGCTTGACGCGGCATTAAAGTATCAGCAGGAAAAAGGCGTCAAGATTGGCATAGCATTCCTGGATCTCGGCTTTATTCAACGAACTACGCTGGTTCGATTTCTCACAAAACAGTCACAGATGGTCATTGATTCCGCCAATCTGATGAATTACGAAGCCACCGATATGGTTTCTGAAGCGGAAAAAAAATAGTTTAAGGCGCGACATCGGGAAAAACAACATCAAAACTGTTGTCGTTTATGAGCTCGTTTATATCGTAAAAGAAATACGGAAAAGACCGGTCGAACAAAACAGATTTGTCCCTGGAATATTTTTTGATTTCGTCCAGTTCGGCATGGAGATTTTTTTTGATTAAATTCATGTTTTTCATGTTTTTCAGGCGGTTTTGTTCGAGTCTTTCATGGATTTGTTTTTTATTGCCGACGGCATTTCGAAACTCCTCCACGAGACGAAATCTTTCTTTCACCAGAAATGGGTCGTGCGCCCGTATTTTTTCCGGATGATACTGGAAATCCCTGTACTGGCTCTGCCATTTGGAATACGGCAAAATATTTTTATAGCGTGAAACCGGACTGGCTTCCAAAACGGGAATTTGAAGCGAGGCTGTTTTTACCAGAAATGCCAGCGGAGTAACCCTGAAAAACCTTTGAATAATGGAATTTGTAACCTGATCGTATCTGGCGCCCCCTGTTCCATGCACAAAAACATCGGAAGCAAACAGGCGCAAGAAAATACTCAGGGTAATGGCTCGCGGCAAAAGAGTTTTCCCTTTGTCTGCGTACGAGGCTTTCTGGCGCTTTCCATTATCGTCGATTACCCAAAAGGGCAACTCATCATATTTAAGATCGGGTACGGGCTGGGCGTGATTTTTTATGCCGTGCGCATTGCGGTAGTCATGCAGGGCAAGATTGTAGGCTGATGCAAATCCGGCAATATCGCTGTTTATCGAGGCGCAATACTGTTTCCAGCTTTGCAGGGCGGTTATTTCGCTGGTTTTGAGCGCAAGCAAATTCATACCAGATTGTTTCAGGCTTTCCATTCTGGAATGAACAACAAGGTCGCTACTGTTCTTTCCTGCATGCCTTTTTAATATCGCAAAATTTTCTTCCAGAAAATGCAAAGATTCCTCGCGATAATGCGGTTTCAGGTTGGCTGCAATATTTTCCAGAATCTCAAAAAATCCGTTTAAATCCAGTTGAAGGTTAAAATAATGAAAAGAATCTTTTGACGCCAACAGTTTAAATTTTTTTTGAATGCGGAACTCCGATTTTTCCATCTTTATTGCAGGATAAGAAAAAATCAAATCATTGGGGTCGTGATCGAGGATAACCGACAGGGCGTTCCCCTTTAATTGCGATGCCGCACGAAAAGCCAGAATTTCCTTGGAAACAAGTCCGGGATGGTAAAAAATTGCCTGGTGGCCGTTTACTATCAAGGGTAAATCTTTTGACAACATCAACCTTTCGGCAATTTCCTCCCGAACCAGCGTTTTAAGCTGAAGTATTTTATCCGGCCAGCGGCTGGATAAATCCCGATTGTAGTTGTAGAGAGATGCTATGTCATGAGTCATTGAAATTTACAAAATCAATCCCTTAAGATTGGCAAAACCAATAATTTCCGGAGAAAAAAACGGCTCGGCAAATGCCGTGCCAATTCGATTTCCCCAATATCTGTTTTGTGTGGTGATAAACGAGCGAACCATGTCTTCTTTCTGCTCGTTGGTTTCAGCGGACAATTTGCGGCTTAATTCATGGAACTGCGATTCATAGCACAACAATGCCTGGATTTTTGTTTCTATGGCTGGAGAAATATCCAGACAAAAATCAGGCTGGGGCGAAATCCGGAGATGAACTGAAAAAAAATAAAAAATGCGGGGAGTAAAATACCTTTCTCCGGGAAGATCAATGTAAGACAGTTTTCCGTAAAATCTCGCGGCCATGCTTAGTGAAGATGCGGCCAGATGATCCGGATGGGCATCCATGGGGTAGTGGGCAAAAATTACATCCGGCTTGAAAAGGCGGATTTCACCGGCAATGGATTTTCGAATATGGATTTCATCCATTAAAAATCTGTTGTCAAATTCCAGGGTCTTGCGCTGGACATTTAAAATTTTTGCGGCTTTTTGCGATTCGCTTTTGCGGATTTCCGGGCTTCCATGCGGGGTTGGTTCGCCATCGGTAATATCCAGAATCATCACTTCACATCCGGATTCTGTCAGCATTTTAACCGTTCCGCCCATCGAGAATTCGACATCATCCGGATGGGCGCCAATAGCCAAAACTTTTTTTATTCCGCTTTTCATATATGAGCGTTTACTTATGCCCGCTCTGGTCAAGTTTTTTTTACCCGAATCATATTTTAATGAGGAACGGCATGGGGAGGCAAACATCGCATTGCCATGCAGCCTGGGCAGGAATTCGAAATTCAGTCAAAATGATTTAGACTGACGCAGTTTTGCGCAAATGCCTTTCCGTCCCCCATAAATATTTTAATATGCCATTTCTGTTTTTTTACGATAATATAATAATAAAATATGAATAAAATTCTGGCTAAAATTGACGCAATCATTGAAAAAATTCCCGTGCATATCCGGGATATTATTCAAAAGGGATTTTTAGCCGTAGTTGCCATGATTGCTCTTGTCGCTATTCTTCTGGGCGTAAAAAGAGGGATTGAAAATGCCACTCCGGGAGGAGTTCAACTTTTCGAAAAAACTGCCAATTTGTTTTATATTGACAAAATCAGGGAAGAAAATAAAAAAAAGAACCGTCTGATAGAAGATGTCGATGTGTACAAAGAGCTGTTTGAATCCAGGGATGAAAGAATTCATCCAACCTTTAGAAAGCTGGGACGGGATACCGATGATCGTTTGATTGGCGAAAGTCAGGAGTTTATCAAAAAGCCGGATCCTTTGAAAAGAAAAGATGGGGAGTTTTTATTTGAAAATGAAAACAATCCGGATGGGCAGGTTCTGCCTGATCGCATAAAAAAAAGCAATGAAGCCGGAAAGACCGGAAATAATAATGAAAATGAAACAATTCCTCTGCTGGACGATAAAGCAGACAATAAAAAACCAGGAGCAGAGCAGCCCGATTTTGAAAAAGTGGAAAAACCAGCCCCGCAAAAAAGCGAAGAAAAAAAGAGTTCTTTCGGCATTCATTTAATTGATTAATTGATAGATTGACCCTTATGAAATATTTACAAAAAATGATTCCCCTTCTAATTGGCGCCAGCTTGCTGCATGCAAGCCCTTTTTTATATCCGGTCTTCCCCCAAGGCGCCAAAAGTAATACCGATAGTAATGCCGAAAATAATGCTATAAATAGCAATGATGACAACAATTCCGAAAGCTCCCAAAAAAAAGACGGCCCCGATAAAAACTATCTGGAAATGGCCGTAAATTATATAAATGAAAAAAATTTTGTTCTGGCGAAAAGATATCTGCAATTAGCTTCGGCTTCCAGCGATGAACATGTTTTTCAGGATGCATCTATCTGGACCATGTACATAGACTCTCTGGAAGGAAAAAGAAATATGGACGGTCCGCTGAATTCCCTTACGGGGGAATCCAGTGCAAAAGCTTTGTATTATATTTCCGACGGCTGGCAGACCTATTCCGAAAAAAATCCCGAATCCCGCGATATTTATGCGGCATCCATCGAATACAAAGAAAAGCTTGTCGCGCAATACCCAGACTCCGACTGGTCAAAACTGGTTTCCATGCAGCTTGTTTCCACTTTTATCAATCAAAAAGATTACGACAAGGCTCTGAAGTATTTGATAAAATATATCGGCACAGGGGAAGGCAAAATGGCTGACCATTTCAGCGACGATAAAGCATGGTTTTATATGGGGAAAATTCTGGAAAACTCAAAGGAGTACAGGGATTTGCATAAAGCGTTAAAGTCGTATCAAAGAGTATTAAAAAATCCAGACAGCATGTTTTTTGCACAGGCCAGAGAAAGAATTTCCTCGATTGAAAAGTTTTATCATATTATCCCGGGAGCGTGGGCTGGAACTCAATAGTCAACCCCATCATTGGTAAAAATAGGCGTTTTTTGCGTGCTTCGCACGCAAAAAACGCAAAATTACCCCTTGATTAGGCATGAATTTTAAGTTCATTCCCAGACTCCCGGGCTTCTGACTCTGGAAATAATACTTTCCCTTTTTCCCGATTCTTCCGACAATAAGATACATCATGAAACTGTTCGACAAGATTTTAATTGGCACAGGAGTGATCTCGATTTACAGCGCCGCAATGATTTTTTTCTCGGGCGAACTGAACTCTGAAATTTATCCTTATAGCGCAAACAACAATCATAACAAAATAATGAAGGCGCCGGAACAAAAATCAGCAGAGGTCGTGGTATATGATAAAGAAGTGGACGAAATCATACAGGCATATTTTAAAAACATCCGGGAAAATCCGGATAAACTGGAAGAAGAAGACCGCCTTATCAACGAAACCGATAAACATCCGGACAAGGGATCTAACGCAAAGAATAGCGGCGAAAAGACATTAAACCAGGAAGATGAATCTGTCCAGATGCATAAATATACCGTTAGCGAGGGCGACTCATTATGGAGAATCTCGCAAAAATACAATATTCCTGTATATACGATCATTTCGGCAAATCCGGAAAAAGACAAGGAAATGATCCGACCTGGGGACAGCCTGGACATACCCGACAGACCTGGAATTTTTTACGAAGTAAAGTCAGGAGATTCCGTTTCGGCTCTTGCCAAAAAATACAAAATGAGCTCCCGAAGCATTATAAAGACAAATCATCTTCCCAATGAAAAAATCCGGAAAGGTGAAAAACTGTTTTTACCGGAGGCGCGTCCTCTGGAAGAATTTCGTTATGTTGTCAAAAGCAGATTTATCTGGCCGGTCAGCGGCAAAATTACAAGCGGATATGGGATGAGAAAACATCCCTTTAACAGCTCCATGCAGTTCCACACGGGAATCGACATCGGCGCAAATATCGGAGAAAAAATTCATGCGGCAGCTGACGGGGTGGTTGTTTACGCCGGAGACGGCGGTACATACGGGAATATGGTTATACTTCGCCACAAAGACGGTTATATCAGCGTTTACGCTCATGCTTCAAGCGTGGTTATATCGAAGGGACAGTTTATTAAACAAGGGCAGGAAATAGCAAGAGTAGGAATAACCGGAGTTACCACCGGGCCCCATCTGCATTTTGAAATAAAAAAATTCAACAATGGAATAAATCCTTTCACCGCCTTACATGAAAAAGTAAAACTCAAGGTTCCCGTAAATACATAGGACTATTGATTTTCAGGAAATTCTTTGTAGGTTTCTACAATCATTCTGCCTTCACTTTTGCTGAATCTCAGGGAGCAATGTCTGTACATTGTATAAATTTTTTCGGTAAATCCAAAGTAATGAACTGTAACGCCCGGGAAAACGGTATCCTTTACCGAAATAAAAGGGTCATTGGCGGCGAATCTGTGATTCTTTAATTTTTCAAGTTTTTCTTTTTCCTGTTGATAGCTGGTTTCTATATTTTTATACATATCAAATTCATGTTTAAAATTTGCTTTTTTTTCAGGGCTGACTTTTCCCTGCATTCTTTGTATATAGACTTTAATCTCATTTATCCTTTCAATAGATGAGCGCAATTTTTCTTCCAATTCCTGAATAATTTCCAGAGATTTCCTGAACTCCATGTCTATATAATAATGGGTGCCTATTGTAATGACAGTTGGAGTTTCATTGGTGTTGCCAAGATTGTCTGTATAAATACTCTCCAGAACAGTAATTTCACCGCCAACAATCTTGCCCCCCTCTTTGATGGTGCGGACATTGCCACTGGTAATAATACCGCTTCCGATAATCGAACTGACCACCGCAAGGTTTCCCTCGGACTGAATATTGGAATTTTCTATATATGTGGCATTCAGGTAATCCTTGACATGAATTAAACCGTCATGCTTGGTATTAATCCCCCCTTTGACATGCAAAGATCCCGTAGTACTGATTTTGCCAGACTCAATCAAGCCATTAATGAAAATATCTCCTGTAGCCTGAACTTCTGCGCCCCGCTCCACATTTCCATTAATTTTAATGACGCCCTCGTAATTTAAATTACCGGTTTCCAGCCCAACATCTCCTTTAATCTCGAGAGTTGGATTTACCGAAATAACATTGCGGATTTTTTGATATACTCCGGTAACGCTGGATCTGACTTCTCCGGTTTGCTCATTCACGGTGACATTCTGACCGGTTTTTATTTTTACATCATGAACTTCATTGGTTTTAATGGAGTTCCCAAAAATATCGATTCCATCAACGCCTTTTTTCATGCGAATGACTTTTGCCAGAAGCCTGTCTTTTTCTACAGTTTTAAATTTTTCAATATTGCGAAAATCAGCTTTTCCATTTTCATCAATCGTTACAGGAGGCGCCTCATTTATGTAGTACTCAATGCGTCCTTCCGTCCCCGGAACCATCCGAAGACCTTTAACGACGAGAAAGTTTTTTTTGACATTGCCTTCAGGGTTTTCTTTATAGGCAATAATGGCTTTTTCAATGGCGGACTGGTCTACGCCGTATTTGATATCTTCCATGTTGATCATGTCCATAATATCGCCGGCCGTAACATTGGCTCTGGAAGGGACTAAAAACTGCAAATATCCCTCCAGCCGGTCATCGGAATAATGAATTGCTACAATGCTTCGAAAAGCAGAATTTGTTTGCTGTTCAGCCATATCTCATTTTCGTATTAAAATCCAAAATTATTAAAGTATTCTTGTTAAATAAACCAGATTATAACATTTTCTACAAAAATTCCTCACAGTAAACATGATCCAGATTTGCATTAAACCGGACACCCTTTTTCCTTTCCAGGAAATCAAGTATGGAGCCTAAGAGATTGGACATGAACTCGAAATTCATACTGTTTGATGTTAAAGTGACGGGGTAGATTATTGAGTTCCAGCCCGGGCTGTAAAAAATACATGTATTTGAGGGAGAAAGTTCCCCCCATTTTTTAGTATAAAAAAAGGTTTATATATTATCGGTTTTTTTGATAGCGCCTCATGATTAAAGAGATCTGGAGATCTGGAGATCAAGAGCAAAGAAAAAAAACAAGGAAGTTAGGGAATTAAAGAAGCGAGTAAAGGAACCTTAAAAGAGCCGCGACAAGTGGAGAGACCAATATTAAACATTTTTTACACCCCGGTTCATGCCCATGCTCTACCCTGCTAAATTTTTCAATTGCTTTACAACCTCTTCAGCCGTTATCCACTCCATGCAATGGTGGTGTTTTAACGGGCAATGGTGTTTCATGCATGGCGAACATGGCAAATCTTCCCGGCGAACAATAACTGCGCCGGGATTTTCCCAGGGCGAAGTTTCTTTGTATTTCGTTGGCCCAAAAATGGCAACCGTTGGAATCTGGTATGCTGCGGCCACGTGCATGGGGCCGCTGTCGTTGGTAATAAACAGGGAAAGAGCTCCAATTTTCGCGCACAATTCTTCTACCGTTGTTTTTCCGGCCAGATTTGTATAATTAAAAACATTTAGTTTTTTCAGATTTTTTTCCACCTCTGCCGCAATGTCCCGTTCTTTTTCGCCGCCAAAAATTACAATATCGTAATCTCTGGCAAATGCCGCAGCCGCCTTTGCAAATTTATCCGGATTCCAGCGTTTGGCCGATCCATATGTGGCGCCCGGATTAATGCCCATTGTTTTTCTAGCGAACTTTTCTACGGGAATATACAACTTTAACTTTCCGGGTTGGCGTTTTTCCCCGATTAATTTCTGGATCAATAAATTGTAGTTTTCTACAAGATGCCGTTTGCCTGTAAACCTGACCGTTTGATTCATTACGAGAAAGGAATGCCATGAATATTCGCCTGTCCTGATTTTTGATTGCGTAAAATAAAGCAAAAGCGATGT
>JAOUFE010000015.1 GCA_029858425.1 Spirochaetia bacterium
ATACCAAAGCGATCATGGCTGTGGATATTTTTGGTCATTCTGCCGACATGGATGCCTTGATGGCAATTGCTGCAAAACATGGATTGAAGGTGATTTCTGATGCAGCACAGGCGCCTGGCGCATTCTATAAGAATAAATATGCAGGAACCTTGGCGCATGTCGGCAGTTATAGTTTGAATTACCACAAGCATATTCATACTGGCGAGGGCGGTATTCTTGTTACAGATGATGATGAAATTTGCGAACGATTACAATTGATTCGAAATCATGCCGAGGCGGTTGTTGGCGGCAAGGGCGTAACCAACCTTGCCAATATGATCGGTTATAACTTCCGGTTGGGCGAGATCGAATGTGCTATAGGCATTGAGCAGCTCAAGAAATTAAAGAAGTTTGTCGCTTCCCGCCAACATTCCGCCGAGCGGATCACAACTGGACTTAAAGGGTTGAAGGGTTTAAAAACCCCGGTTATCAAGCCAGACTGCACTCATGCGTATTATGTCTATCCGATGGTACTTAATGTCGACGCACTTGGTGTAAGCCGTGACCGTATTTGCGAAGCGTTAATTGCAGAAGGCATTGAGGGGCTTTCCCCAAGGTATGTTAACTTACATTTACTGCCCATGTATCAGCAAAAGATGGCATATGGCTCGAAGGGCTTTCCCTGGACTTCTAATATTTGTCGTCGTGATATGGACTATCGGCATGGTATTTGTCCTGTTGCCGAAGATTTGCAGGAAAAAAGTTATTTGGGGTTTGCCATGTGCCTGAATGATCTGAGCGATATGGATGCGGATTTAATCGTGAGAGCATTTCAGAAGGTGTGGGATAAAATGGATAGTCTGAAATGATTTACGAACTCAGCAAAGATTATTTTGTTCGGCCACTGGCAGAAAGTGATCTGGATGGGGCCTACCCTGGTTGGTTTGAAGACCAGGAAGTGTGCCGATATAATTCTCACGGAAAGTTTTTTAAGACAAAATCGTATTTCAAGGACTATCTCAATGAGTTAAATCGTCTGCAAAGCATTGTTTGGGCCATTTGTCACATTAAAGATGGTCACATTGGTAATGTCAGTCTTCAGCAAATATCGCTGATTAACCGTACTGCAGAATTTGCAATTATTCTGGGTGACAAGCGGCACTGGGGCAAGGGCGTGGGATTTCTGGCGGGTAGAAAATTGCTTGAACATGGTTTTACTAAATTAAATTTGGAACGAATATATTGTGGAACTGCGGCAACAAATGAAGGAATGAAAAAGTTGGCTGATGCGATGGGAATGATCCTTGAAGGTACAAGGCGTCGGCACTTATTTCTCGAAGGTTCCAGGGTCGACATGCTGGAATACGGAATTTTAATGGAAGAATTTGAGAAAATTCTGAATTCATGATTGCCATAGTTTCCCACGATGCCGGCGGAGCAGAAATTCTCAGCAGTTATGTTCGTCGGCAAGCTCTGGAATGCCTTTATGTATTGGAAGGTCCGGCACGCAAAATTTTTGAGCGAAAGCTGGGTCGTGTTGAAACCCACACTCTCGAAGAAGCCATCGGACAGGCCTCATCAATTCTTTGCGGCACCAGCTGGCAATCAGATCTTGAGCTTAATGCAATAAAACTGGCTCGTTTGCAGGGTAAGTTCTCCATCGCTTTTCTTGACCATTGGAGCCATTATCAAAATCGATTTGTCCGGTTTAATGAAACAAGCTTGCCAGATGAAATCTGGGTTGGGGATCTCATGGCTGAAAAAATGGCAAAAGAATTTTTTCCGGATATTCAGGTAACATTAATAGATAACCCCTATTTACAGGATGTTCAGCAAGAATTGGATATAATCCAGACACACCGCTCGTCTTCACCGGATGCAATATCTGTTCTCTACGTTTGTGAACCAATCAGCGAGCATGCTTTAATGTGGTATGATAACGCACGTTACTGGGGTTACGTAGAGGACGATGCGCTACGCTATTTCCTTTTGAACTCTTCGGCACTGGGCAAGTCGGTTGAACGTATCCTGATACGTCCACATCCGTCCGAACCGGCAGGAAAATATAGTTGGGCTCTACACGAGTTCGATTTGCCGATTAAAATGGGCGGGTCGCATACCCTGTTAGAAGAAATTGTCGAAAGCGATGTTGTGGTTGGTTGTGAGTCCATGGCAATGGTTATCGCCTTGCTTGCCGGCAAAAAAGTAATTAGTTGTATTCCACCCGGTGGCAGGGCTTGTGTTTTACCACATACGGAAATCATTAAACTTCAAGATATCTTAAAAACAGTAACTAATGTTCACAGCGAATAAAAAGGTAAAATCATGACAGAAATGAATGATGCAGAACCCATTAAAGGTATTAAATACTGTCTGCGTTGTTGTGTACCGGAAACCCAGGAAGGAGTGCAGTTTGACGAAATGGGGATCTGCACAGCATGTAGATCCTCTGAAGAAAAAATGCACATTGACTGGGTTGTTCGTGAAAGGCAACTGAGAAAAATTTTAGAAGAGGCCAAAAGTGAATCCGGAACCGGCTATGACTGTGTTTTACCTATATCTGGAGGTAAAGACAGTTTTTTTCAGGCCCATGTTCTGGTTAAGGTTTACGGGTTAAAGCCGTTGGCAGTGACCTTTAATCAAAACTGGGTTTCGGAGACAGGATTTTATAATCTACAACGGTGTCTCGAAGTTTTTGATCTTGATCACCTTCAATTTACACCAGCGAGAGGGTTGGTCAATCGCGTGGCGAAGAAATCACTATCGGCCATTGGCGATGCATGCTGGCATTGTCATTCCGGAGTCGGCGCTTTTCCATTACAGGTCGCAACACGCTTTAAAATCCCTTTGTTGGTTTGGGGCGAATCAACGGCAGAATACTCCGGTAAGGCTACTTTTAATAATCCAGGACAGAAATTTGACAGGGATTTCTTTACAAAAGTGTCAGCAAAGCTAACCACATATGAAATGACTAGTGATGAACTCAGCGCAAAAGATCTGCACCCTTTTGAGCTTCCCAGTTATGAAGAAATCGAGAAAACCGGTGTCTGGGGTATTCATTTGGGCGACTATATGTTTTGGGATGATGAGCGTCAAACGGAGTGGATTCGTGATGTATATGGCTGGAAGGAAACCGAAATGGAGGGCGCGTATAAAGGGTATAAAAGCGCTGAATGTATTATGGCGGGTGTACACGATTTTACCTGCTATCTAAAAAGGGGTTTTGGCAGATCAACATGGCAAGCTTCAATGGATGTGCGCAATGGACTGTTGACCAGAAACGAGGGATTCGACCTGATTCGACATCATGACCAGGAACGTCCTGAAGCTTTGGACTTCTATCTAAAGATTACTGGAATGAGTGAAGCGGAATTTTATGACATTATGCGTGAAAAAAAACTACCTCAGCTTAAAAATATTGATTTGCCAGTTCATCCCAAAGACAAACCAAACGCCGAACGTTTAGTTCCCTTCGTTGAACAAATCATTCAAAAACATCTTAATCAGCCTGATCCAAGGATCACGAGAGATCTGGAGGACAACTGATGGGCAGTATCTTTCTTGATCAATCAATCCCGGAATTGATGCAAAACGTTGAACGAGGTAATCTATCATTTAAAGATATGGTTGATACCACGGCTAACGTAATAAATGACAGCGAGGCCAAAACTCTGGCATGGGTGTGTTTTGATTTCGAAAAACTCAGGCTTGAGTCTGAACAGGCGTTATTAAAATACAAGGCTCGTGGACGCTTGCTTGGTCTGGATGGAATGCCTTTTGGCGTTAAGGATATTTTTAATACAAAAAGTTTCTCAACCCAAATGGGGTCTCCGCTTTGGAAAAACTTTACGCCTGGTAATAATGCCAGAGTAGTGGATTCTCTGCTTTTTGCGGGAGGACTTGTCGCAGGTAAAACGGTGACTGCAGAGTTTGCAGTGCATGCGCTTAACGAAACTTTAAACCCGCATGATTCGACTAAAACACCCGGTACATCCTCAAGCGGATCCGCAGCAGCAGTGGCAACAGGCATGGTTCCGTTTGCGTTGGCAACTCAAACCGCAGGGTCTATAGTTCGCCCAGCCAGTTTCTGCGGCATCTGGGGCATGAAACCGTCATTCGGAATGATTCCGCGTACCGGGGTGCTTAAAACAACGGATTCACTGGATACAGTGGGTTTTGTCGCTGCCCATGCGAAGAGTCTCAGAATAATTCTTGATCACACAAGAGTGAAGGGGCCTGACTATCCATTCGTTTATAAAAATGTTGATAGAAAAGGTTCTTATCCCAAGGGAAAGAATCGTTCCTGGCGTGTAGGTTTTATAAAAACGCACACATGGAATACTGCAACACCGTATGCGCAACAGGCAATTGAAGGCTTGGCCGACAAAATCAGTCGCGAAAACGGATTTGAAGTTGAAGAAATCAACTGGCCGGATGATTTACATGCAGCACATGACATTCATTCCACTATTTACAATAAATCGCTTTCTTACTATTTTCAAAACGAAAGAAAAATGGATTCGCATGTTACGCCGATCATGCTGAAAATGATTGAGGCTGGAGAGTCTATAAAACCAGAGGAATTTAAACTCGCTCTGGAGCGTCAGGAAATTTTTTGTAAGAAGCTGGATCAACTTTTTACTTCCTGCGATATGGTTTTATCGTTAGGCACCTCCAGCTCTGCTCCTTTAAGGGGTGTTGAAGAGCTGCCAGACCCGTCTTTGATCTGGACGTTGGGGCATTTGCCGTCAATTGCCGCGCCTGTATTTCGTTGTCCCGATGGGCTTCCCTTCGGCGCCCAGTTTGTTTCTCGCAGGTGGAACGATTATTTGCTTCTCCAGGGAATTGAAGAATTGGTCGATCGCGGTATTCTTCCTGTCGGTAGTCAGAAAATCAGGAATTAACTAGATTGTTTATACCCTCTTGGCGTCAGCCAGGTTTCAAAACAGTTTTGAAGTTAATTCCTGATCAATTTGCAAAGTTGACTGTGCTGGAAAAAGATCATGCTTGATAAATTGTATATTGATGTATGATGCTTTTAATTAAATAGGTATGAATTAAATGAAAAAAGAGTCAATTTTGTACAAAGTAATGACTTCATGGAAACTCTGGATTTTACCGGGCATGTTGATAATGGTCGGTTGGATAACCCTTATTCAGATGATCCCCATTGGCGACGGGGGAGGTGGTTATGATGAAGATCCTGCGTATGTTTACTTAACCAGCGGACTTTATCTTTTAAAAGGTCATATTCCGATACATAACGATCACCCTGGCACACCGGTTCAGGTTCTTGGCGCGGTTGTCATTTTTTTGCGTTGGGGGATCTCGCGGATTACAGGAATTGTCGAAGGTGATGTTGCCACGGAGGTATTTCGCTCCCCCGAATTGTATATGGGAACCATTAGTGTGGCGCTTTTGCTCATGAACGTTGGAGCGCTTTTGTATCTTGGTAGGCGAGTTTTTCAAGTAACAAAAAATTACCCATTGGCGCTCCTTGTACAAACTTCGGTTTTCATCTTCGAGAACCTCGTTCCTGGAACCATTTACCTTGCGCCGGAGTCCTTGCTTATTTTCGCTTCACTGTGTTTACTGGGTGTATTGGCAGATGAAATATTTGTCCCTTTTCAGGATAATACCCTGCGAAATAAACAAACGGCCGTGTTGGCGGGAGTAATCTGTGGTTTCGGCCTGGCTGTTAAGATTACATTTTTACCTTTGGTGGGGCTTCTTCTATTGTTAAATTCGTATCATCGGATTCTGCATGCTATACGTTACATGCTGTTAAGTTCTTTTATTTGTATTCTACCAATATTGCCGCATTTTTTTTCATTTCTTCAATTTATTTTCCGCATAACAAAGCATACAGGGGTATATGGAAGCGGTAACGAAGGCATTGTAGATTTGGGTTTAGTACCAACTAACTTTTTCATACTTATAAGGGAATTTCCACTTCTTTATATTGTGGTTTGCGCTCTGTTAGTAGCTCTTGTTTTGATGTGGCGGCGTGAACGTTCCGTAAAAAGTGACAGATTAGCTGGTTTAATTGTGCCTGTAATATTGATTCTTGTTATGCTTGGGCAGACTCTGATGGTGCTAAAGCATTTCAGTATACGTTATATGGTTCCTGTTTTACCCGTTTCACTGGTTGGCCTTGCATGGCTCATTCGAATTATTTGGGTCAACCCCAAAAAATGGATGATCGCCCGTTGGTTACCAACGGCTATGCTTGCAGCGTGTTTTGTTCTTGGGGTGATGGCGACTTATCATTTGCAGAAAACTCTACACAGCAATCGGGTATTATCCAAACAAGAACAGGCTCTTTTTTCTAATGAAATAAACAAACACAAGGATCCATTTATTATTGGTACATACCGAAGTTTATTACCGAAAGGCGCAATTTACTTTGGTCTTACATATACCAGGGGAGAATTGAACGAGGCGGCAAAACCGTTTTTGGAAAATTTTGACGGATACAATATGTGGACAAAGTCATTGTTCTTGAGCTCTCCTGAACAAATTAATAAAATTATTGCTTCCGGCAGAGACGTGCTTATGGTTGTGCCTGATTTTTTCCCGCAACCTGACGCATTTATCCTTGAATCACTTGTGCACGTATCGAATCGAACTCTTTTCCGCGTTATTCGCATGCGCCATTCCGGACAATGATGCATTCATTAATTCGCAGGGCGGCTCTAATAGTCACAGGTCGATCCCTGTTTAAATTTGTAATTTCAATTGGACTTGTTATTCTGATTGCGAGATCTGTCAATATAAAAGAAATTGGCGCACGCTTGATGGAGGTAAATATCAGTTTGATCCTGGTTGCTTCTGTAATAATGGCAGGCCTTGCGATATTGCCGTCGATGCGCTGGAAAATTTTAATTCAACATGGAGGCGGAGCGTTAAATCTTGGCAATGCTTATAAACTGGTGATGATAGGGAATTTCTTCGGGCAGGCATTGCCAGCTGTTATTGGCGGAGACGGCGCTCGCGTCTGGTACGTTCATAAACTTGGCGTTGCTCTTGCGGTTGCGGTTAATAGTATTCTCCTGGATAGATTGACTGCGTTGATTGCATTATTGTTGCTTGCTATGGTTTCCATGCCATGGCTCTGGCCTATCGTTCCTGTAAATTTTGCATTGTGGGCAATTGGTATTATATTAATAGCTGCGGCAGGCGGTATAATTTTGTTGATCGCAGCAAGAAGCATCCCTGATGCATGGAACCATTGGCGAATGGTAAGAGCAGGGCGAAGATTGCTCGATTCCTTTCAGAGCTTACTTGGAAGTAAACTAAAATCTTTTCAGGTCATCGGGTTGTCGATTGCAGTGCATTGTTTGATTGCTGTTTTTGTCTATGCACTGGCAAAGGCAGTGCATGTTCCGATAGGTTTATCCGAATGCCTTCTTTTAATCCCCTTGGTATTGCTTGTATCCATGATTCCTGTCAGTATCGCCGGCTGGGGTGTTCGGGAAGGAGCGATGGTTGTTGCGTTTGGTTTTTTTCATATTTCACCTGGCGATTCAATGCTGGTTTCAGTTTTATTTGGAATTGTTGTTGCACTTTCAAGTATTCCAGGTTTGATTTTTTGGATGTTGATGGGACGTAAATTTGGAATGGAGAAAAAAATAATATGAAGCAGGAACCGGTGTTGTCATCCAGAAAGGCAGCTATTCGTAAATTGGCTGATGATGTAGCCATTAATCGGAATAAATGGATAAACAAAAATAAATTTTTTTATAGAGAAGATTACCGATATATGCGCTTTTTAATACCAGAAGGGCTGAGGGTATTAGAATTAGGATGTGGAACGGGAAGATTGCTGGCAGAACTGAAACCTTCTCATGGGGTAGGAGTGGACTTTAGTCAAAATATGATAGAAGTTGCAAAGTCAGGCTATCCTCATCTGAAATTTTATGTTGGAGATATTGAGGATGTTGATTTTATGTCTACGCTTGCCGGTCCATTTGATGTGATTGTCCTGTCTGATACCATTGGTTCTTTGGAGGATTGTCAGGCAACCCTGTTCAATCTGCATCGATTGTGTAAGGCTGATACGCGAATCATCATTGCTTACTATTCAAAAATATGGGAACCGTTACTTACACTTGCGCGGGCTATTGGGCAAAAAATGCCGCAGGAAGAACAAAACGCTCTTTCCACTGAGGACATTACGAACTTGCTGTCTCTTGCAGATTTTGATGTAGTCAAAAGAGAATGGAGGCAATTGATGCCTCGTAAACTACTGGGGCTGGGAATTCTTGTTAATCGTTATCTTGCTCCATTTCCCTTAATCAGAAGAGCCTGCCTGCGTAATTATGTGGTAGCCAGGCCAATACGCGATATTAAAAAAAGAAAACCTTCTGCAACCGTACTTATTCCCTGTCGTAATGAACGGGGAAACATCGAAGAAGCCGTGCAGAGAATTCCAAAGTTTTGCAATGATATGGAAATATTTTATGTAGAAGGGCATAGCAAAGATGGAACACTTGAGGAAATTCAGCGAGTGATTGCGGCCTACCCCAAGCTTGATATCAAGGTTATTGTACAAAGCGGAAAAGGTAAGGGGAATGCCGTACGGGAGGGATTCGAGCGCGCCCGTGGCGAGATATTGATGATCCTGGACGCCGATCTTACCATGCCCCCCGAAGCATTACCAAAATTTTATGATGCGATAGCATCAGGAAAGGGGGAATTTATCAATGGTTCTCGCCTTGTTTATCCAATGGAAAAAAATGCCATGCGTTTTTTAAATTATTTAGCCAACCATACATTTTCCATGTTGTTCACATGGCTATTAAATCAGAGGTTTACCGATACCTTGTGCGGCACGAAGGTGCTGAGTAAAAAACATTATCTCAAGATTGCTGAAAATAGAAATTATTTTGGCGAATTTGACCCTTTTGGCGATTTTGATCTTATATTTGGCGCCGCCAAACTAAATTTAAAAGTAGTTGAAATTCCAATTACCTATGCCAGTCGAACCTACGGGGAAACCCAGATATCGCGTTTTAAACATGGATGGCTCTTGCTGAAAATGGTAATATTCGCATTTAGAAAATTAAAAGCATTTTAATGTCGATTGAAATACTTAATGAGCACCGCCAGCTTTGGAATAAAAAACCGTCTCTACGTGCGATTTATTCTGATTACTATCGCCGGATAGTAAATCAATGTATAAAGGGGAGAAGTCTTGAGATTGGCGGCGGTACGGGAAACCTTAAGGATTATCTTGGAGAGGTTATATCCACAGATATTGTGCTAAATTCCTGGTTGGATGCGGCAGTGGATGCGCACTCTCTTCCCTTCAAAAATGAAAGCTTTGGTAATATTGTAGGTGTTGATATATTGCATCATATCGAACGACCGCACAGGTTTTTAGCTGAAGCCGAGCGCGTTCTCCAGCCTGGCGGTAGAATTATATTTGTAGAGCCAGCCATTACTCCAGCGAGTTGGGCTTTTTACAATTTTGCGCATCCTGAGCCTGTCGATATGAGTGTAAATCCACTTGAAGATGGTTCGCTCGATCCAAATCGAAAACCATTCGATTCCAATCAGGCAATACCTTCTTTATTATTTGCTAAATACAGAAAACAAACGGAAAGCGCATTTCCATTGCTTAAGCTAATTAATCTGGAATATATCAGTTTTTTTGTTTATCCACTTTCGGGGGGGTTTCGTTCATGGAGTCTTATACCGTCATTTCTTATTTCGCCGGTGTTGCGATTTGAAAATGCAATTGCGCCCTTAGTAGGAAAGTGTATGGCATTTCGACTGTTTGTGGTTATAGAAAAGAGGGCGGGGTAATTAATAATGTCAACCGGCATACCAGATATTTCAGTAGTAATTCCCGTGTACAAGGCTGAAGGTTGTCTTGAAGAATTATACAACCGACTTGTTGCCTCCCTTGAGAAAATTTCTCCTGATTTTGAAATCATTCTCGTCGAGGACTGCGGGGGGGATCGTTCTTGGCAGATTATTGTTGATCTGGCAAGCAGTGATAACAGGATTCGCGGCATCCAGTTCAGCCGCAATTTTGGTCAACATTATGGTATTACCGCCGGGTTGGATCATTGTAATGGCGACTGGGTTGTGGTGATGGATTGTGATTTGCAGGATCGTCCGGAAGAAATCCCACGATTGTACGCCAAGGCTCAAGAGGGTTTCGATATTGTGTTAGCCCGACGCGGAATACGCCAGGATCCAATATTGAAACGTATTACGTCATGGATGTTCTACAAGGTATTTAGCTATCTTGCGGATATAAAGTATGACAGTGCAAGCGGAAACTTTCGAATCATGTCGCGGAAAGTAGTGGAAAGTTTTTGCCGTATGGGCGAACAATTGCGCTTTTTCGGAGGATTGGTTCAATGGCTGGGATTTCCTTCTGCAAGTATAGAAGTGGAACACGCCGTACGATTTGAGGGTAAATCTACGTATACTATTCGCAAGCTATGGAAATTGGCTAGCGAAACTATAATTGCCTATTCGGATAAACCATTGCGATTGGGTGTGCGCTTCGGTTTTGGAATGGCATTTTTTTCTTTTTGTTATGGTATGTATATTTTGTACCATGCACTGTATTTTGGCTCCCCAATTCCAGGTTGGAATAGTTTGATCGTATCGCTGTATTTTATTGGCGGAATAATCATTGCGATGCTTGGAATTATCGGTATTTATCTTGGAAAGGCATTTGACGAAAGTAAGAAGCGTCCTTTGTATATTGTCCGGCGAACCACAAATAATGACTGAACATTTATTGGTCAAGCCGACACCGTGGGATACGGTGGCATTTGGAATACCCACATGGGAGCTCACGGAGTATTCTAAAAAGGCTCTTGAGCAATCCATGCAAAAGTACGGCCACTACACCTTGAAGGTCGACCCGCTGGCTGATAAACGTCTGCTGCACGAGTTTGGGTTTTACTACTGTGACACATTGATCGAACCTCATTGTAACGCTTCCATATTAAGCGAGGCGCGACATCCCGAGGCAACTATTTCCAGGAATATTAATGCAGAACAGGTTTTGCCAATTTGCCACGGAGCTTTTGTTTATGGACGTTTTCATCGTGATTTTAATTTACCAAAAGTTTTTGCAGATCTCCGTTACGATAACTGGCTGAAACAATTACTGGATGCGAAGAATGTTTACGGCCTATACTGGCAGGCTGCTCTGGCAGGTTTCATTGGGTATAGTGGAAATAATCTTGTGTTGCATGCAGTGGAAGAAAAGTATCGCGGGAAAGGCCTGTCGAAATACTGGTGGAGCATGGTTTGCAATGAACTGCTGGCGTCGGGACATCACGAAGTTAAAAGTTCCATTTCTACAACTAATATCGCTGTGTTAAATCTATACTCATCACTTGGATTTAAATTTCGTAATCCACAAGATGTTTATCACCGCATGACCATGTGAAAAAACCTCGGTCGAAGCGCAAATATCTAAATCTATGCGGCAACTAATTCGTTATGGAATGGTGGGGGCGGTAAGTAATTTAACGATTTATTTTGTTTATTTATTGATTACCTATTTCGGCGTCGAACCAAAAGCAGCAATGACTCTGGTATATATTGTAGGCGCATTCATTGGATTTATTGGCAATCGGAAATGGACCTTCGCTCATCGCGGAGCCTCAGCCAGTGCGGCTCTACGCTATGCGCTCGCTTATTTGCTTGGATATTTACTTAATTTCCTGATCCTTTATACTTTTGTAGATCGCCTTGGTTATGGCCATCAAGGGGTTCAGGCCGCAGCAATAGTCATTGTTGCAGGGTTTCTTTTTGTCGTATTAAAGAATTTCGTTTTTCGCGAGATAATCGCGGATGCGAAAAAATAATTTATCCAAAAAAATGCACATAGGATTTAAAGCTCACTACTTCAAAGAATTAGCGGAATTAGAGGAGGGGAACTTTTGGTTTCGCGCAAGGAACAAAATTATTCTTTGGGCGTTATCCAGGTATTCTTCGGAATTAAAATCATTCCTTGAAATCGGATGCGGAACAGGTTTTGTTATTTCAGCAATAGCAAAAAAGTTTCCCGATGCCAGATTATTCGGGAGCGAGTATCTGGAAGAGGGATTGATCTATGCTCGAAAACGCGTGCCTGGCGCCGAATTTAAACAAATGGATGCCAGACAAATTCCTTATGAATCGGAACTGGATGCGATTGGCGCGTTTGACGTGTTGGAACATATTGAACAAGATGAGGCTGTGCTCGCACAAATTTTTAAAGCGCTAAAACCAGGCGGTATGGTATTTATCACCGTTCCGCAGCATCGTTGGTTGTGGAGTACCTTTGATGAATATTCCTGCCATGTTAGAAGGTATAGCGCCAATGAACTACATCAAAAAGTGTCCGCGGCTGGTTTTGAGATTATTCGAAGCACATCTTTTGTCAGTGCGTTGTTGCCTGTGATGTATGCATCAAGATTTTTACAACGAATTAAAGTAAATATGAACATGGATGATATGACTGGATTACGTATTCCCTCCATTTTGAATCAGCTTTTTGAATGGTTATTAAATTTTGAGTTAATACTGATTCGTATTGGTATTGTTTTGCCTTTTGGCGGTTCAAGGTTACTCGTTGCTAAAAAATCGTTACGAATAAAGAGAATGACAAAAAAATGAATCCTTCTGCAATTCCATTTAACAAACCTTACATGACCGGCAAAGAACTTACGTATATTGGCCAGGCTCATGCAAATGGACATCTTGCTGGTGATGGTATGTTTACAAAAAAATGCCATGCGTGGCTGGAAACACATACCAACACCCAAAAAGCGTTGTTAACCCATTCTTGTACGGCTGCCCTGGAAATGGCGGCAATTCTCGCAGATATTCAACCTGGCGACGAAGTAATCATGCCGTCTTATACCTTTGTTTCTACGGCCAATGCTTTTGTTCTACGCGGAGGAATTCCGGTTTTTGTGGATATCCGCCCCGATACCCTGAACATTGATGAAACCAAAATCGAGGCAGCCATTACTTCAAAGACAAAAGCGATTGTTCCGGTTCATTATGCAGGTGTGGCATGCGAGATGGATACCATCTTGGATATTGCAAAGCGTAATAACCTTTTAGTCATAGAAGATGCTGCGCAGGGTATAATGTCTGCTTATAAAGGGCGTCCATTGGGATCTATTGGCCACATGGGAACTCTTTCCTTTCACGAAACTAAAAATATTATTTCGGGAGAGGGCGGAGCTTTGCTTATAAATGATGAACGTTTTGCCGAACGCGCCGAAATTATTCGTGAAAAGGGTACCAATCGAAGTCAGTTTTTTCGAGGGCAGGTAGATAAATATACCTGGGTCGATATAGGTTCTTCTTATCTTCCCGGAGAAGTGATCGCTGCATTTTTGTGGGCACAAATGCAAGAAGCTGAGAAAATTACAGCACGACGCATGGCGATATGGAATACGTATCACGAAGCATTTTCAGAAATTGAGTTAAAGGGGTTGGCGCGTCGACCGATCATTCCTGGCTCATGCCAGCATAATGCGCATATGTATTATCTGCTTCTGCCAGATTTAGCGAAAAGAACTAAATTTATAAATGATTTAAAAGAGTTGGGTATTAACTCTGTTTTTCACTATGTTCCGTTACATAGCTCTCCGGAAGGCAGCCGAAGAAGTAGTGTATCAGGTGGTATGGATGAAACGCAGAACGTAAGCGACAGGCTGGTCAGGCTCCCTTTGTGGTTAGGAGTTGAGGGTGATCAAGACAGGATTATTCGGCAAGTACTTCATGCAGTAAATGGTTTTTAAACGATTGTTTAAACCTTGGGAGCAAATTATGAACTTTTCAAATATCTATAATCAATACAGAGTACAAAAGATATTAAATCTTGTTATTTTTTCCATTGCGATTTTTTATAGTTTGTATTTGATGAACTACCATCGGTGGATAATTCTAAGCCCCTGGCAATTTGAATACCGCGAAGGTGCGATGTTAATTCAAGTCGGTGGTATGCTGCAAGGTTTAAGCAACTTCTCTTTTGAAAATCTACCGATTTATTTTAACCCATATGGAAGTTTATTCAATGAGGTCGCGCGTGTTTTTGCTTCTGTATTAGGTAATACTTTTTCTGTACTGAGGCTTGTCAGCGGAATTGCCATCATTCTTTCAAGCGGCATAATTTGGTTTGTTACCTATAAGTTAAGCAGAGATTTTATTTTTTCATTTATTTTAACAATTGGTTTTTATCTTCAATCCTTGTTTTTTGTCATTCCACAGGCGAGACCTGATGCAATGGGAGCATTATTTTTTATTCTGGGATTTGCCGTCGCTGAGTTAATTCCACTCGGATTACTTTCGTCAGCACTTGTTTTCACGTTTGCGATGATTGGCGGATTTTTTGGCAAGGCATATTTTATATTTATCGGGCCAATCGCGTTTTCTTACTGGATAATTTTTAAAGATTGGAAACGAGGACTGGCATTTTCGTTGTTGTTCGGGCTTTTGGGAATATTAGCAATATTTATAACGAATTATTTTAGCCCAGGATACATTTCGAGCGCTATGTTTACAACACTGGCCAATTCACGAGTAACCTTTACATCTGAAACCTGGGCATACATGCTGAAACAAGGTTATGCTTTTAGTTCTATCAACAGAGGACTTATCGCTATTTTATGTGCGGCAGGTTTAATCTACGTTTTTAATCGTTTTAAAGGAAATAAACATCAGACGCATTTATCCAGTACATTTTCACTTTATGCCTTAATTCTTTTGGCGCTAGACTTTATTTTTAGTATCGGACACGGCATGGGTAATTATTTAACGTATATCATTGCCTTGTGTACTCCGGCGTTAATTTTTACGGCCGCTGCCTGCTGGCCAAAATTTAAAGATTATCCTGATTATACTTTGTCATTAGGTAGATTGTTGCTTCTTTTGATGACTATCTTTGTTACGCATAATGTAATTGGAACTACAGGGCAAATTAAAAATCACAACGACCAACTATCCGCAGTATCGGCAACGATGAAAGGTTATTCTAAAATTTATGGCTCTCCCATGGTTGCAGGTATAATTCACCAGTTGGGACAGACAGTATATGATACAGGCCATAATCAGTATCTGGTTGCTATTACAAAATTTCCAAATATATTTCATTTGGGAATTCCACAGATAAAAGTAGAGGAAGCCTACAATCAATACCAAAAAGAAGTTGAGGCTATGATTTCTCACGGAGACTTTGATCTTATTGTACTGGATCAATTACAAGAATCAAAAAGCAGTCTTCTTAAAGAAAAAAATAGTCGTTATCGATTGTTAAAACAAATGAATGTTGATTTTTGGCATTTGAATTTCTGGGTACTGAAACATTAAAGGAATATTTATACAATTTGGATAAATATTTGTATAAAATTAATTTTGAAAAGGTTGAATATAAATTAAAATAATATGGAAAAAGCGGCTTTAAGCGCACCATCAAACTTAAAAAATATGACAGTAGGAATGACTGATGATGAATTAGAACAGGCCTGCGAAGATCAAAATCCCGGGATTGCGCCCTGGGCATACTGGACGTCAGAACTTTATAGCCTTGGAAAATGTTTGCGGTTTTGGACTAAATACCCCAAATTTCTACCCCTTTACGTATATTCAGATCATGGGGTTGGAGCAGAGACTACTTTATTTCCACACGACTTAGAAAACCCGGCAAAGGTGCATTTTACATGGAACCCCTTGAAAGAGCAAAAGTATAAAGACTTTATTGGTAAAAAGGTGATTCAGATAATAAATCCCTGGATTTCATACAGGCGGATGCGCGGTATACAGAGATCAGCGAAACCAAGAGGTACACTCGTGTTTTTTACTCACAGCACTCCTGCTGTTCAATGGGTGGGGCATGATTCGGAAGAGTACTTTGTAAAACTTAAGGAATTATCGGAGAAGTTTCAACCGGTGGTTATATGTCTTCATATGCATGATATCCGGGCCGGATTACACAAAAAACTCAGGAGCTTTGGATTTCCATTGGTTACCGCAGGAAATACAGCATCAGTTAATTTCGTAGATAGTTTTTATTCTATTATTCGGAATTACGCTTATGCTACATCCAATTTATGGGGATCGCAAGTTTTCTATTGTGTAGAAATGGGTATTCCCTATTTTTTTCTTGGTGAAAGACCTGAATTAATGAATATTTCTGATAAAAACCTTTCCGATGGTATGCAAAAAAAATACTGGGATCAGGATCATGAAAAGTACGAAAAAAAAGCAGATGAGTTATTTAAGTCGCCTGTAGATGTCGTGACAGATGAGCAACGCACAATTATAGAATTTCAATTGGGTTTTAATTCCCGACTTAGCCGATGGCAGGTATCATGGATACTTTGGCGTGAATTTTTCCGAAATTGGAGGCAATTGAATGTGGTTTTTAAGGCTATATTGGTTACCTTTTTGGGGAAACTTGGATTGTTGCGGATGATAAAAAGAATTCGAATACACTTTAAATCGAATTAAGAATTTCCATTCCAGATAGGCTAAAATATATTTTTAAGGAGAAAGCATGGAGAAATTGCTTGATTTAAGTTTGCGGAAAATTATTAATAGAATTAAAAGAATTTTCTCACATGAACGATTGCCAATAACTTCGAATATTTCCGTAATTGAGTTGCTGGGGGCAGATCAGTATCATAAAATATCGCAAATGGATCGATATACAGAAGGCCATTTGATTATTCACGGCAATACCATAAGTTTTACCGATAACGTGGCCCTATTGGGAATGCTTGATGAGATTTTTGTAAGAGAAAATTACAAATTCTACTGTGAGTCCCAGGTGCCTACATTTATTGATTGCGGTGCAAATATAGGATTAAGTGTTTTATATTTAAAATCCCAATTTCCCGATGCAATCATACATGCATTTGAGCCAGATACGATAGCTTATGAGAAACTGGTTACAAACATTGAATCTAGTGGATTTCGGGATGTGTTTACATATAATGCTGCCGTTTGGGTTGAAGACGGTGAGTTAGTCTTTGTGCCGGATGGGAGTTGGGGGGGGCATATTGGCAATGATGCAGGTTCAGAAGGCGTAAAAATAAAATCGTATAATCTGGACGGATTTTTGAATAAGCGCGTAGACTTTCTTAAAATGGACATTGAAGGTGCAGAGTCTGATGTGATTATACATTCGAAGGAGTTGATAGCAAGAAATGTAGAGAAATTGTTTTTCGAATGGCATTCTCTGACGGGAGCGCCACAACGGCTTGGTGAAATACTCGCTTTTTTTGAGGGACATGGGTTTCGTTATCATATAAAAGAAGCTGCAAATAGGCCGATGCCCTTTAACTATACTCCAGGTGGCAGAATGGATTCTCAACTTGATGTGTTCTTATGGAAATAATCTTCCTTTAAGTTGTATCGACAGGTAAGGTTCATGAAAAAACTCCTGACAATTTGCATTGCAACTTATAAACGACCAAAAAAATTACAATATTGTATTGACTCAGTTGTGGAGCAAATCGAAAAGTACGCGCTTTCGGATTGTATTGATATTTATGTGGCAAATGATGCATCGCCAGATGATACGGTAAGCGTGTTGAATGCATATGTTTCGCTGAATTATTTTATCACTGTCTCCCGCGAAAAAAATCTCGGCATGAGTATGAATTACAAAAATATGTTGTCGGACATTTCAAAAAAAAGCGATTATCAACTGATTATTACCGATGACGATTATTTACAACCGGACATTCTGGGCGAAATTGTCGGGTTTCTACAAGAACAACAAAAAATTGCTAACGGGGCGCCGATAATCTGGACACCTCGCTATTCCTATACAGAGGATGATAAGTTACACTGTATTGTGTGTAATCCATTTAATGAAAGTTCTTTTGTAAAACCTTCGGTAGTTAATGCCGCAAAATATATGAACAACGGGTTTGTGTTATCCGGGCTGATTCTCAAGTCTGAATATATTGATTATGAATTCTGGGAACAATACAGGGAAAATGCTTTTTTCCCGATGATTTTTTTTGGAGACCTGTTGCTAAAAGGCGGCGCATATTATTGGAATAAAAATATTGTTCACCATACGGTTTTAAATGAGTGCCACTGGGATAGATGGGGAAAAAATGACGTTATAATTTATTTAAGACTGTTCTCGGATGGGGTAAATGCCTATAGTGTGATGGGCGAGAGTATTCGTAGTTCGCCTGGCAAAATTCAATTTTATTTATTTTCATTTCGGAACATTAAACAAGCAATTTATAGCCTCATATATTCTAATGAGTTAAAAGTGGATATGCTTATAGTAACCGACGCAATTGATGAACTAAAAAATAGCAGGGTAATCAGGTTTAATTTACCATTACGTCAACTTATGCTTTGGGGATTATTTTTGAATGTGGCAATATCAGTGACAAAGTTATTAATTTTAAATATATTTTTGTTTATTGATATTCGTAAAGCCCGTAGAGAAAAGTATCGCCATATTATTGGAAACTACCTCGGGTTATTCCGATCATTGCCACATGTATTCCAAATAATTACATCAAAATAAAACTGTCCGATAAAGAAAGTAATAAATAATGAGCCTGTCAGATCAGCCTTTCACACCGCCACAGCCGCTTAAAACGGCTGTACTTTTTTTGATATTTAATCGTCTCGATACAACCAAACAGGTTTTTGAAGCGATCCGCATGGCAAAACCGCCACGACTTTACATTGCCGCCGATGGCGCCAGGGAATCGCGAGAAGGCGAAGCAAAAAAAGTCCAAGAGGTGCGAGATTATGTAACCAGTCATATCGATTGGCAGTGCGAGGTAAAAACGCTGTTTCGCGATAGAAACCTCGGCTGTAAATACGCCGTCAGCGCAGCGATAACCTGGTTTTTTGAAAATGAAGAAATGGGCATTATTCTCGAAGATGATTGCCTGCCTTGTCAAAGTTTTTTCTGGTTTTGCGAACAATTACTGGAAAAATATAAGAATGATATGAGGGTGTGGCATATTAGCGGTGCCAGCATGTTGACAAGTGATATATTAATAAATAATGACAGTTACTATTTTTCCAGGTATAATCATATTTGGGGTTGGGGAAGTTGGGCAAATAGATGGAAATATTATAACATTAAAATGCCCTTGTTTCCAGATTTTTTAATCAATGGCTTTATTAAGAATATAACAAAAAATAAACTGCTTCAAACTTTTTGGCTGTATAATTTTAAAAAGGCTTTTGATGGTGAAATTGATACTTGGGATTATCAATGGTATTTTACTACCTGGAGTTGTGGTGGCATTTCAATTATCCCAGTGGTTAATCTGGTATCTAATATAGGTTTTGGAATCGACGCAACACATACAAGTGATATCCATAATAAATTATCGAATGTGTTAAGAAAAGAAATTAATTTAGATATTATCCATCCTAAAATTATAATGCCAAATTTAATTTACGATGAATTCAATGGTAAAATTCTATTTAATTTAAATTATGCTATTTTTTATTGGAATAATTTTAAAAAAATGATTAAAAATATTTTAACTTTGGGGATAAAATGATTCAACGAATAATTCATCAAGATAAATTGCTTTCTATAATTATAAGAACAAATTTTCAAAAAGATGGATTAGAGTTTTTTACTCCCAATGATTTTTCTCAACAATTAGCCTATATGAAACGACCGGAAGGTTATGTCATACCACCACATGTACATAATGTTGTAGTGAGAGAAGTACAATATACCAAGGAAGTATTGTTTATCAAGAGCGGCCAGGTGAGAGTAGATTTTTATGATGATGAAAAAAATTATCTTGAAAGCACCATTTTGGAAACCGGAGATGTTATTCTTCTTGCCTACGGAGGCCATGGATTTGAGATGCTAAAAGAAAGCGAGATTATTGAAGTTAAACAAGGCCCGTATGCCGGTGAAATGGATAAGGTTCTTTTTTCACCTGTCGAAAAAAACAAATTGAACATGAGAAAATAAAATGAACAAATTTATTCCTGTAAATGAACCTCTTCTAAATGGAAATGAGAAGAAATATCTAAATGAATGTATCGATACCGGTTGGATAAGTTCGGAAGGACCGTTTATAAAGAAATTCGAACAGGGCATGGCAGACTATATAGGGCGAAAATATGCCGTTGCCGTTACTAATGGTACGGCTGCCCTGGAGATGGCTGTGGTCGCGTTGGAGCTGAAAGAAGGCGATGAAGTTATCATGCCGACTTTTACGATCATTTCTTGCGCTCAGGCTTTGGTTAAAGCCGGGGTTAAACCTGTACTGGTTGATTGTGAGCTTGATACTTTCAATATGAAAATTGGGGATGTTGAGTCAAAAATCACAAAAAACACCAAGGCCATTATGGTCGTGCATATCTATGGAATGCCTGTCGATATGGATCCCTTGATGAAGTTAGCAGAAAAATATAATCTTAAAATTATTGAAGATGCTGCAGAGGCGCATGGTCAAACCTATAAAGGGAAAAAATGCGGCAGTTTTGGAGATATTAGCATCTTAAGCTTTTATCCAAATAAACATATCACAACCGGCGAGGGCGGCATGGTACTTACGGATGATGAAGACCTGGCAAAAAGGTGTGAAAGCCTGAGAAATTTGTGCTTTATTCCTGAAAGACGATTTGTACATGAAGAACTCGGATGGAATTTACGTATGACAAACATCCAGGCAGCTATTGGCGTGGCTCAATTGGAGAGAATTCAGGAGTTTGTCGCTAAAAAGCGATGGATTGGTCAAATGTACCAGGACCTTCTCAAGGATATCAAAGTCATTTCCCTGCCAATTCCAAAAAAAGAATATGCCGAGAATATATATTGGGTTTTTACGATAGCGCTAAAAGATGATTTTTCTCAGAATAGCCAACAAGTGATGAAAGAACTTCAACAGAAAGGGATCGGAACAAGGCCTTTTTTCTATCCGATGCACAAGCAGCCGGTCTTTAATAAAATGGGGCTTTTTTTGAATGAGCATCTACCAAATAGCGAAAAGGTGTATGAAAGGGGATTTTATATTCCAAGCGGACTTGCTATTTCAAAAGAACAAATCGAAGGCGTATCAAAAGTTTTGCATGAGGTACTTGTTTGATTTTTCTAAAAATACTAAAAGCGCCGTTTCTAATTTTTCAACATATTGTACTTTTTTTAATTATTTACTTGCCGGGCGGCTATGGTGGCAAATTACGCTATCATTATTATAAAAATAAATTTAAAAAGTGCGGTACAAATGTAATTATCGATGTGGGTGTGCACATTGATGGCGCAGAGCTTATCAGCGTTGGTAATAATGTACATATTGACAAATATTGTATCATTGCTACTGGTAAAACGTTGATTGGCAATATAAAAAGAAAACCAAATGACGGGTTTAAGGGCGAAGAAGGTGAAATTATTTTTGGAGATAACATACATATTGCCCAATTTTGCATCATTATGGGATATGGCGGTGTGGCAATCGATAGCAACTGTGTTTTAAGCGCGAATGGTAAAATTTATTCTCTCACAAATACGGCTTATGATTTAGATGACAGATCAAAAATTACTTCAATTATGCCATATTCGCAGGCAAATTTTTTATTATCCCCGGTTGTATTAAATTTCAATGTATGGTTAGGTCTTAATACAATTATTATGCCAGGGACAATTCTCAATAAAAACTCGTTCACCGTCAGCAACTCTGTTTTGACGGGATATTTTCCGGAAAACTCATATATAGCCGGTCAACCCGCAATTCGAATCAGGGATAGATTTGTTCAATAAAGAAAAATTACAATGAAGATAATTGCAATATTGGAAAGTCATGTTACGGTTGGCGGTCAATTTAACCAGAGTTTAAATGCGATTTTGCAGATGAAGGGGATTTGTGAAGGAAGATTTGATTTCGAGGTCTTTACATTTTATGCTGATAATGTTGAATTTTTAAAAAAATTGGGGGTTGAGTGTATCTGGTTTAAGCCGAGCCTTTTGGAAAGAATTCTGGCACGAGCAAACCGGAGCCCATTGTTGAGGACAAGGCAAAGGCGTAAAAAAATTATTGGTTTATTGGAAAGAAAGTTAATAGAGCACGGCGCTGACCTGGTTTATTTCCTGACGCAATCCCCGATAGGCGATAGTTTTAAGCAGCTTAATTTCATTACAACGGTATTTGATCTCAGTCATCGTGATACTCCTGAGTTTCCGGAGGTCAGGTGTTTTGGCGAATTTCAGGAGAGGGAGTTGCATTTACAGAATGGTCTTGCCTCGGCATTGTTGATTATTACGGAATCGGAGCATTTGTCTGACTCGATTTCGCAACGATATGGTATTGACCGGGAGCGTTGTTTGCCGATGCCAATGTCCCCATCTCCATTCCTCCAGAATAAATCTAACATTGACAAATATTCGGTATTACAAAAGTTCAACCTCAAAGAAGGGTATTTTTTTTATCCGGCGCAATTCTGGTCGCATAAAAATCATGTGCGCATATTGGAAGCGCTTGTTATACTCAGGAAAGACAATATTAATTTGAACGTAGCTTTTGCAGGAAGCGATCAGGGTAATCGTAAGCATATTGAAAACCTTGTTGATCGTTATCAACTGAGGGATCAGGTTAGTTTTCTCGGATTTGTTCCCGTTGATTATATGCGGGGCTTATTTGAGGGGGCTTGCGGGGTCATTATGCCAACTTATTTCGGACCAACAAACCTGCCTCCGCTGGAAGCCTGGTTAATTGGCAAACCGCTTATCTATTCCGCTCACTTAAAAGAACATGCCGGTGATGCGGCAATTCTGGTAAATCCAGATGATGCAAGCGAGCTTGCCAATGCTATGAAGGCATGCACCGATCAGGCTATATCTTCTTTGCTTGTAAAGGCGGGCACTTTGCGACTGAGTCAAATAGATTCATTGCGCAAGAAGAGAGAGAATGAATTTGTTAGTCGGTTAATCCAATTTGAGGCTAGAAGAAAATGCTGGCCTTGAATTCAAGAAAAATCTAAGATCCTTGTGATTTATTTGAAGGACAGTATTTATGGCAAGAGATGATCAGCCGCATGGATCAAGAAGGATTTACGCTTTGGGCATTACAACCAGGATTCAACAATCCGGTAAATGGCCAGACATTACAAATTGATGGTATTTTTTTTCGTTTACCTTGAGTTTGTTTAAAAAGAGATTTATTTTAGATTGATAGCAACGTCGATTCTTCATGAAAATTAGCATTGTTACGCCATCTTTTAATTCTGGTCAGTATATTCGAGAAACCATGCAGAGCGTTATTTCTCAGCAGGGCGATTTCAGTATAGAATATATTGTAGTTGATAATTGTTCGGATGATTGTACAAAAGAAATCGTTGAGGATATTCAACGACAACTGGAAAATACAAAATTTCCGTCAGGGTGTAACGGCATAACGTTGATTTTTATTTGCGAACCTGATCAGGGAATGTATGACGCTATAAATAAAGGATTTTCCAGAGCTACGGGAGATATTTGTGCCTGGATTAATGCCAATGATATTTATTTGCCGGGTGCGTTTAACACCATATCAACTGTATTTACGAAATATCCTGAAATTCACTGGGTCAGTGGGATTTCATCATGGATTAGTAATAAATCGGCAATATACGTTGTCGGTAAATGTTGGCTTTATTCGCAGGAATGGTTATCCAGAGGGATTTATGGCAGATCAGGCTATTTTGTACTACAGGAAAGCGTCTTTTGGCGGCGTACCTTGTGGGATCGTGTGGGAGAGATTAACCACTCCCTGAAACTTGCAGGCGACTATTATTTATGGCTTGCATTTTCCCGGTTTGCTCCCCTGGTATCTGTTCAGGTATATTTGAGTTGTTTCAGAAAAGTTCCCGGACAACTTAGCGGGGATTTATCAAAATACCGCAAAGAGATGGCTGCGATTCAACCTCCACAAGGTCGAATATTTGAATTTATTATCAAAGCTTATTTTCATTTCGAAAAGAATATTCCTGCATGGATTCGGCCGATTCTTTTTTTAATATTGTTTGGTAAACATATATATCGCGCTATACGTGTTTCTTCAAATGATGAGTACCAGTTATTTGAGGGCAAGTATTATACGGTTATCAATAAATTAAAATAAATCCTTAAATCGGTTCAAAAGCAATATAAATGTATCATGGATATAAGTGAAAGGATGGATTTGTCAAGCGAGCGATATTGAGCCAGACGGTTTATTGACGAATTTGCATGAGGATACAGAAAAATCAAATCTAAAATATGATACTTATAAATCTAAATCAAATATTGTTTTTCATTCATCAAAGGCGTTTTATATGGTAAAATCAGGAATAAAAACTCAAGAGCGGCATTTTTACTGGCTCGATTTATTGCGTTTTATGGCAGCGCTTACCGTAGTATTTACACATTTGAGGGGGGTAGCATTTGTCGAATATGGTGCGTTGGCTGCAACTGAAAAATCATTTTTTGTAACCGCCGCATTCGCTATCACCAGGATTGCAAATGAAGCGGTTATTGTTTTTTTTGTCTTAAGCGGTTTTCTTGTTGGCGGTCGCGCTTTGGATCGAATATTGCAAGGTACATTCTCACCGTCTGATTATGCAATAGATCGTTTCGTTAGAATTATGCTCCCATTGTTGCCTGCGCTGATTTTAACCGCATGTATTCGCCTTGTTATTGACGGTAGCTTTAATGTCTTAATTTTAATTGGCAATATACTTTCCTTACAAGGCGTATTTTTCCCTTTTTTTGGAGACAACTATCCTTTGCGGTCCCTTTCGTATGAAGTCTGGTTTTACATTTTAACTTATGCAATCGGTATTGCTTCAATAAAACGCAGTTTTTATTTACCATCGGTACTTTTGTTTATTCTGGTAGCGGCCATATTTACATACCTTAGCTCCGTATATTTGTTTTGCTGGTTAATAGGTGCGATGATGTATGTTCAAATGCCCAGGGGATTTTCATGGAAGCTTCTTTTTTTTGCATTTATTCTTTTCTTGTATTCTATAATATCGATTCAAATTGGATACGATTCAATATCTTTATCAATCAAACACCTGAGGAGTTACTTTCCTTCCCTCAATGTATCAAGATTATTGCTTTCGCTGGGTATGGGAATGATCATTCAGCAGGTACTTTTTATAAAGCCAACTAAATTTTTGTGGCAAAAACTTGATCATATGGGAACTATTCTCGCGAAATCATCCTATACTTTATATCTGACGCATTACCCCGTAATGTTTCTCATGATTTACCTTGGATTAAAAAGAGCAGAAATAGTAAACCTGTCTACTATTGGTATTTATTTTGGCTCTATTTTAATCTGTTTAATGGTTAGTTGGATCCTGTATTTTCTATTTGAAAAGCATACTGGTACAGTTAGAAAATATATCAAAAGGCGGATGGCGATCTCCTTGAAAAATAAATAATACTAATATTACTTTTGAAAAATCATGGAAAAAATCAATAGAGATATTTCGTATTGATGAAATTATTTTACATATCTGATATTTGTTTTATTAAAATACGCAATACTTGCTATTAACCATTTGGTACCATAAAGACTTGATAAAAATTTATGTATAGAACTGAAATTGACGGTTTACGAGCGATAGCGGTTGTATCGGTTATTATAAACCATATTGGCAAAACACTTTTGCCCAATGGTCACCTTGGTGTGGATATTTTTTATGTAATATCCGGTTTTGTTATCACGCAATCGCTGGTGACAAAACAGGATCGTTCATTTAAGGAATTTATTCTAGGCTTTTACAATAGGAGGGTCAAGCGATTGGTTCCTGCTTTATTCCTTTGTATTACGATAACCAGTATATTTTCATTGCTGATTATTAATCCTTCGTCCAGTCTTGCTGTAATCACCCTCCGCACAGGGACCGCAGCTCTCTTTGGCCTTTCTAACCTCTATCTGTTAAGGCAGGCTACCGATTATTTTGGTTCTTTAGCAGAGCTAAATCCGTTTACGCACACATGGTCTTTGGGTGTTGAAGAGCAGTTTTATTTTTTATTTCCCTTCATTATCTGGTTTAGCGGTCTAGCTCGACAATCAAAAACAGGGGTCAGAAACTTTTCCCTGGTTATCGGTATTACAGGAATTATTTCTTTATTCTCATATATTTGGTTGAGTAGTCAGAGCCGGATCATGGCATTTTACTTAATGCCGACTCGTTTTTGGGAACTTGCTTCGGGATCTATCGCCTATCTTGTATTAAAAAAAATCGAAAAAAAAATCAATACGTATGATCATGTTTTGCCATACATTACGATCCCGGCTTTAACTTTTCTTTTTGTTGGATTTTTTTTACCGAAAGCGCAGATTCATCAGGAATTCGTTACATTGACTGTTGTCATGTTTACTGCTGTTCTTATCGTGGCGGTACGGCCGGCAGCTATTGTTTATAAATTTCTGACATTTAAGCCCCTTGTATTTTTAGGCATCATTTCGTACTCCCTTTACTTATGGCACTGGAGTATACTATCGATTAGCCGTTTGACGATCGGATTACATATATGGTCTATTCCTTTTCAATTGGCCGCAATTATGGTTCTATCAATTTTATCATATTATTTTGTAGAGAAACCTCTGCGTAATTCTGACTGGAAGCTTCTAAAGTTCGGTAGCTTTTTTCGATTACGGGAAACTGGATATGCAATGATTATCGCTCTAAGTTTGTCCGCCTTAATTTTATTTCTGGTAATCCCTCTCCAGAAGCAAGGTTACTTTTATACGGGAGCTACTGCGCCACTGATTAAAAAAGGAACCAATACACTTCAAGATATCCAAAACTTTAAACAATACTCCTGGTCGGCAACTCCATGTGTTTTATCTTCAAACAACGATGTCGGCAAAGTCATTACCTATCAAAATTGTACATTGGGTGACTTTTACTCCGCCAAACGAAGATTCCTCGTGATCGGTAACTCTTTTAGCGTAGCCGAAATTGAAATGTTCAAAATTTTTCTGGAAAAAGATCGTGGTTCTGTTACAGTAACATCTTCCTGGGGAGCATCGGCGGTTCCCGAAATTGAGAACAAAGGTCCCTGGGATAAAGCAAATAATTACTACTGGAATTCGGTGATACCAAAACTAGCCGGTCAGTTGCATACCGGCGATGTCGTGTTAATGATAAACGATGGGTCGGAGTTTTCGCCAAAGAACATGGATGATGCGACAAATCAAAAAATTATCGATCTTCGTAAAGGTCTCTCTCGCATGATTGAAAAACTGAAAAATCGCGGTATTTTTATTGTTTATCAAAGCGGCAACCCATTTATGCGAGAAGCTAACTGCACACCTGACATGGCGATGCATCAATGGTGGCATATCTTGAATGAACCGCCATGCACATATTATTCAAGAAAAGAATCTCTGAAACGTCGTCATACCTACAATGATTTACTTTTAGAGTTACAGCAGAAGTATTCAAATTTCGCAGTTTTAGAACTTTTTGATGTATATTGCCCAACAGATGTATGCAAATTTTATAATGATAAAGGAATATTTCTCTACCGTGATGAGTGGTCACACCCCAGTGTTGAGGCAAATATGCTTGCGCAACCAATCTTATTGCAAATTGTAGACAAGCTCATAGATAGTGCCTCTCATTCGAAAATCTGAAACAATGAAATTTCACTCGAGTTTTAAGAAAGTCGGTGGAATGAGAATAATATGTTGAAAAGTCGCAGCTCAGCAGATTCAAATTTAATAACCTATCGTCCCGATATAGATGGACTGCGCGCAATTGCGGTGCTTTCTGTAATTGGATTTCATTTATCGCGAAAAATGCTGCCCGGTGGATACCTGGGTGTGGATATTTTCTTTGTCTTATCCGGTTATTTGATCACATCCATTATCTGGCGCGAAATTTTGACAGGCAATTTTTCAATTATTCGCTTTTATGATCGCCGCATACGTAGGATAATGCCGGCTCTTTTGACCTTGATATTTATAGTCGCCGTCGTCTCAATCATGCTTTTGTTGCCGATTGATTTAATCGGCTTTGCAAAGAGTCTGTTAGCAACTCTGGGATTTGTTGCAAATATTTATTTTTGGCGAGATACGGATTATTTTTCCCGTAATGCGGAAGAAAAACCATTATTACATTTATGGTCTCTAGGAGTGGAGGAACAATTTTATATTCTTTTCCCATTAATATTATTGCTGACGGCAAATAAAACAAAAAAATTAACTTTAATCATCGTTGCAGTTTTATGTATTGGCTCTTTATTGTTAAATATTCTCGCTCTTAAAATGATTGCCGATATGCCAGCCTTTTATCTGCTTCCGACGCGATCCTGGGAACTTGGTTTAGGCGCCCTGATTGCGCTTACCCCTTCCAGAATTAAACCGATTCCAGGAATAATGGCGCTCCTTGGCTCTATTGGCCTAGCGCTTATTATTATCTCTGTTATCTTAGGTTGGCGGTTAAATTTTCCCTTTATACCAGAATCTCTGTTAACCGTAATTGGTACAAGCCTGATAATTTATAGCGGAGTACAGAAGGAAAATTTAGTGGGTCGAGTTCTTTCATTTAGGGTGCTCGTATTCATTGGGTTAATTTCGTATTCGCTGTACTTATGGCACTGGCCAATTATTGTTTTTGTCAGGTATTATCTTGTTCGCGATTTAACATCTTTTGAAATGTTTGGCGTATCCGCTATAATGCTTATGCTTGCAACTTTATCCTGGTATTATATTGAACGTCCTTTTCGGTCATCAAGGATGATCATTGAGAAAGTTCGATTATATACCCTCACAGGTGTTATAATCGCCGCTTTGATTGCGGGAGTGATTCTTGTTAAATCAGGATTACCAGAAAGACTAAATCCTGACGCAGCGCGGATAAATGCTGCTGTCGGAACGAATTATCGTTGTGCGGTATCTGATTATCTTTATTTTGATAATATCCGGGCATGCTCGATGGAGCTTCCCTCGCGTAATCCTGAAGATGCAGATATTGTTCTCATGGGAAATTCTCATGCGGGAATGTATGCTCCCGTTTTTCGGGATATTGTTCATAATCTTTCTTTGAATGGCCTTTTAATTCCGGTAAACGGATGTTTGCCCATATATGGAGCCAATATAAGTCCCGAGTGTATTGACGTCGGGAATCGTATTATTGAGGGAGTAATCAAGCTAAAGCGTGCTAAAGTGGTTGTGATAGGATTGACGTGGGATTCAATGATCAAAAGATCGGGCAATACGGCTGATACGATGGTGGAAGAGCTTGATAAAACCATCAATCGTTTAATTTTGGCTGGAAAAAGGGTAGTTCTGATCGGACCGATTGCAATTCCAAATTGGGATGTTGCTTCAGTCACTAGTCGTAATCTTGCATTTGGACGGATAACAAAAATGCAACTGTATACTGATAAGCGGCTTTTTCTATCTACATATGCAAAAAAAATATATCATTTTGAAAGGACAAATGGGGCTGTATTCGTACGGCCTGATACGGTTCAATGTATAAGCGGGATGTGTGAATATATTATAAACGGGTATTCTTTATTTGCAGATGATAATCATGTTGCCGCAGCCCAGTCTTTTTTATTTCGACCAATCTTTGAAAAAGCATTGAAACAGGCTCTTTCTGCCTCTTTAAACAAATAAGTATCAGATATTTGTTAATAAACCGGATTACAGGTTTATTGCATTGCCTCATAAGAAAAACACATTCCAGGGGATTCTTGCAGGCGATTAGCCGATCAGTGATACTATTCAAGAGAAGATAATGTTTCTAATGATGCCGAAGTTTCAAAACTAGTGCAATGTCTGTTTAATTATTTCTATTTTAACCTGACGTTAATTCGAATTAAACAGATTTGCAAGGTACCGCGTCATTATGAAATAATTATAAAAGCGCGGTACTCGTGAGTGAAAAATTGTCCAAATTGTCGCCAAATCAATACCCCCTGATTTCGGTTATCACGCCAAGTTTTAATCAGGCGGAATTTCTTGAGCGCACAATCCTGTCGGTATTCAATCAGGATTACCCAAACCTTGAATACATGGTGATCGATGGCGGTTCAACAGATGGAAGCGTCGAGATCATTAAAAAATACGAGAGCCGCCTGGCCTATTGGGTGAGCGAATCAGACCGTGGCCAGACAGAGGCGATCAACAAGGGTTTGCGACGAGCCACGGGGGAATGGGTCGCCTGGCAAAATTCAGATGATGTTTATTATCCTGGGGTATTTTTCGACCTGGCAAGAGCAGCGGTCAATCATCCTGAAGCGGATTTGATTATCGGCAATATGATGCTGATCGATTCGCTTGATCACAAACTCAGGTATATGCAATATGTTACGCCAAGCTACGGCGCATTGTTAGCCGAAGGCATGGTATTAACAAATCAAGCAGCCTTCTGGCGGCGGCGAGTACACGAGGAAATTGGCTGGTTGAACGAGTCGCTGCATTATGATTTCGACTATGAATGGTTTCTTCGACTTACTGAAACTCATCGCGGTTTTCATGTTAATAAAATGTGGGGCGGTCTGCGATTGCATGAAAAAACCAAAACGCACAACACGACGGATGGTTTTCAAAAAGAAAGGGTGCAGATTCTCAATGGACGAACATTTCCCCAATGGAAGATTAGATTATTTCAGCTTCGTCGATTGTTCCTTATGCTTTTACAGGGAGAGTTCGGTTATATTTTTCGTGGTTTGCTTCGTCGTGCAAGCAGGAAAGAGAGATATATCCATTATTAACTTCCAGACCGAAGTGGCGCCCCCCTAAAGGCTAAACAGGAAGTCGGCTTGAATTTCATATACCCTTAGATAAGTTTAAATAAAATGAATATTTCAGGAGTTTATTAATGTCTGAGTTTGTATTGAACACGCCTGTAGCTTTTATTATCTTTAATCGCCCCGATACTACGGAACGAGTTTTTAAGGAAATCGCTCGGGCGAAGCCGTCAAAGTTACTTGTTATTGGCGATGGTCCGAGAGTCAATCGTGCAGGGGAGGCGGAAAAGGTTACGGCCACTCGCGCAATCATTAATCAAGTAGATTGGGATTGTGAAGTCATTATTAACTATTCAGATGTAAACCTGGGTTGTAAGCGGCGG
>JAOUFE010000124.1 GCA_029858425.1 Spirochaetia bacterium
TAAGTCCGATATTTGGGCCTTCCGGAGTTTCAATTGGACAAAGTCTGCCATAATGGGTATAATGAACGTCGCGCACCTCAAAACCGGCTCTCTCCCGGGTTAAACCACCCGGACCAAGTGCGTTGAGCCTGCGTTTATGCGTTAATTCAGATAACGGATTTGTTTGATCCATAAACTGGGATAACTGGCTTGTGCCAAAAAACTCATTGATAACAGCCGTAATTGGCTTAATGGAAATCAGCAACTGTGGAGTCATTACATCCACATCATTCATGCTCATCCGTTCTTTGACAACTCTTTCCATACGGGAAAAGCCTGTTTTTAACTGGAGAGTCAACAACTCTCCAACTGTTCTAACCCGTCTGTTTCCAAGATGATCAATATCATCAACATTATAACCAGATACTTCATTAATGACATTTACAAGATATTTTAAAGTTTCAATAATATCAATCGGACGCAGGGTTTTGTCCTTGACTTTGTCGTTAAACAATTTTGAGTTTAAATGGTTAAACTTTGCGTTAATTTTATAACGGCCAACCGTACCCATATTATAACTTTTGTGATCAAAAAACAGGCGATTTAATTCGTTTCTTGCGCGCTCGATATTTCTTGCATGCTTTTCTTCATCGCCATGTTCGGCGCTATACTCCAGCGGTCGCTGAACCTTTAAAAAATCAACCAGAGCTTCCTCTTCCGAAGTTACCCCGTCTTTTTCAAGGCTGCGCATAACAAGAGTATCATCAGCAAGCTCATCAGCAAAAATCAATTCAATAAACTCAAGCTTTGCTTCCCGGATAAGATCAAGATTATCCTCATTTAACGGACCGCCGGCTTCAAGGATGATTTCTCCTGTATCTGGATGCACAATATCGGCAATGCTTCTGCGCCCCACATGTTTGATCAGGGCTTTCATGGTAGAACCTTTTACGGTAACCTTGTCTGCCTTGTAAAAAAGTCGCAGAACTTCTTCGTTTGTACCATAGCCTAAGGCTTTCACCAGCAAAGTAAAAGGGAATTTTTTTCTCCTGTCAATTCTGGCAATCAACAGACCTTTCGTATCCATTTCAAATTCAAGCCATGACCCTTTATGGTCTGGAATAATACGCGCTGAATACAGGTTTTTTTCTGGATCAAAAAAGATAAACACGCCTGGAGAACGGTGCAGCTGATTTACGACCACTCGTTCGGCGCCATTTATAATAAATGTACCGGTTTCGGTCATCAAGGGAAGATCGCCCATGTAAACTTCCTGTTCACGGACTTCGCCTGTTTCCATGGCAATTAAACGTATAATAGCTTTTAATGGCGCGGCATAAGAAGTGCCGTTCACCTTGCAATCCCAGACTGAATACTTTTCTTCTCCAAGGGTGTAGTGCACATATTCCAAAACTACATCGCCATTCGAACTCTGGACAGGAAATGACTCTTCAAAAACAGATTGAAGCCCAATGGATTCTCTTTTTTCTGGCTCCGTCCCCTTCTGAAGAAATTCGTCATAGGAATCTCGCTGGATATGAATTAATGAAGGAATCTCGATAACCTTTTTAATTGTCCCAAAATTTACTTTTTTTACAGGAGGATTTTTCAGACCCACCTGAATTTCTTCGTTATTTTCCATGGTAACCCCTCTCATCGCAAACACTTATGAACGTGGTATGAAGAATCGGATAGTAAAAAAATTCTTGACCCATAAATTCCCGAGGTTGGAGCAACTTGTCTCCAACCTTAAAATAATTTACAGGAATATTGCTGTTTGAAAAACTATTCAGGTAATGCAAATTTATTACCTAAATATATTATTGCAATGCAATTTTTGCGCCAAGAGCTTCTAATTCGCTCTTGATTTTCTTGGCCTCATCTTTTGGACAATTTTCTTTCAATACTCCGCCGGCACCTTCAACCAGTTTCTTGGCATCCATAAGAGGAAGATTTGTGATTTCGCGGACTTTTTTAATTGCATCAACCTTTTTATCACCTGAAAACGATTCAAATACTACATTAAATTCCGTTTTCTCATCTACAGCAGCCGCAGCTGGAGCTGCCGCTGCGACTGCTACGGGAGCAGCTGCAGATATTCCAAATTTTTCTTCCATTTTCTTGACCAGAGCAGCTGCATCTACCAGCGTTAACTTACCAATCTTTTCTAATAAATCTTCCATTTTTTTATCCTCGCCTTTTTTTTGGTTTAAATATAATTAACCATTCTTTTCGCCAACCGCCTTGATTGCACGCGCCAATGAGCTCATTATTTGATTCATTAGACTTGCAATATTTTGGGCCGGCGTATTTAGCGTTCTGGCAAACGTTGCGAGCGACTCTTCTCGTGAAGGCAGCTCGGCTATACCCTTTATGCCCGCTTCATCATAGTACCGGGATTCCATAACGCCGGAAACTAATTTAAACTTTTCATTATCCTGTGAAAATTTCTTTAATACTTTGGCTACAACAGGGACATCTCCCTTGATAAACGCAACCCCCACCGGACCATGCAATACTGTATCAGATGGAAATCCGGTTAAATCGCTTCTCTCCCCAATAACACGCTTGAATATATTGTTCTTGACCACCATGTAAGGAGCTTTATTTTTATGAAGTTCTTTTCTCAACTCAGACATTTTGGCAACATTCAACCCTTGATACCGCGTAAGGATAAAATCCGGGTTGTTTGTTAAAAGCTGAGTGTACTGTTCAAATAAATCTATTTTTTTTTGTGATGGCATTCGTATCCTCTTGTTACCTTAACTCTTTAATGTTGATCTTTAAAGAAGGCGTCATGGTTCCTGCAAGATACATGGAAACCACATAATCACCTTTTGCATCAGTAGGCTTGTCGCGCAGCACTCCCTGAAAAGCTGTACTTATATTTTCAACCAGCTTTGTTGAATCGAAGGAAGATTTCCCAAGGGGCATATGGACGACGCCAGTTTTGTCGGCCTTATACTCTACTCGCCCCGATGTTAATTGTTTTATGATTTCAGCTACGTCATTTGTTACTGTACCTGCTTTGGGTTTGGGCATTAAACCCTTCTTGCCAAGAACCGGCCCTAATTTTCCGACTTCTTTCATTAAATCCGGAGTTGCAACAACAAACTCAAAGTCTGTCCAGCCCTTTTGAACCTTTTCAATTAAATCCATATCTCCAACGAAGTCTGCACCCGCTTTCCGGGCTTCTTCGGCTTTATCGCCCTTGGCAAACACAAGCACTCTTGCAACCCTCCCCGTTCCATTTGGTAACTGAACTATTCCGCGCACATTCTGAAGACTCTTGTATTTAATATTAAAATGACCTTCAATGGAACTGTCAAACTTTGTAGACACCACCTCTTTCAGGATATCTACCGCCTCTTTCAAGGAGTACTCTTTTTCAGGATTAACCTTTTCAAGGGCTTTGTTGTATTTTTTTCCGTGTTTACTCATATTCGCTCTTTTATGACAATGTGACGCCCATAGACCTTGCTGTTCCTGCAACAATTTTTTTTGCCGCCTCAATGTCATTTGCATTAAGATCGGGAAATTTTTGCACGGCAATTTTTTCAAGCTGATCTGCGGTTAGCGCTCCAACCTTGTCTTTATTTGGAACAGGAGAGCCTTTCTCCAGATTAATCGTTTTCTTTATAAGGTCGCTTACAGGAGGAACCTTCGTAATAAAAGTAAATGACCTGTCGCTAAAAACAGTCAATACAACGGGAATTAAACTGCCCGCTTGAGCCTGGGTTTTTGCATTAAATGACTTGCAAAACTCCATGATATTTACCCCGTGCGGGCCAAGCGCGGTACCAACAGGAGGAGCCGGATTCGCTTTCCCGGCAGGTATCTGTAATTTGATTTGTGTAACTATTTTTTTTGAACCCATAAATTATTCCTGCAACTCTTCCCTGACGAGATTTCTACCAGATATTGTATTCCAGACGACGCGGCAACTATTTTTTCTTTCCAGGGTATGAAATATCTTTAAATATGATTAAATTTTTCCTACCTGGAGATAATCCAGCTCAACCGGGGTGGAGCGCCCAAAAATTTCAACCTTGACTCGCAATTTCCCTTTCTCAACATTCACCTCGTCAATCACACCCTGAAAATTGGCAAAGGGTCCATCAATGATCTTTACAGTTTCGCCTTCAGCAAACAAAATACGCGGAGTCACCTTTTCGTCGTTCGCATTTGTCACCGCATCGCCCATTTCGGCAAACAGACTTTGAATTTCTTCTTCTGTTAAAACCTGCGGTTTGGCCTCAGTGCCAACAAATCCCATTACCCCTACCACATTTCGAATCCTGTAAATCAGCTCATCGGTAATATCCAGCTCAATAAAGACATAGCCGGGCATAAACTTTTTCTTTACAATTCTTTTCTTTCCGTGATAAAGTTCCGCCATGTCCAAAGTAGGGATTTTTACCTGGCCTACCTTAATCCCGTCTGGCCACTTGTCCTTCTGTGTTTCTATAATTTTTTTTACTTTCGCTTCATGCGATGAAAGCGTATGTAAAACATACCATTTCATCGCCATATCAGCCAATCCCTTTTTGAACAAGGAAACTTATTGCCTTGTCGGCCAAAAAAACAAACAACGTAAAAAGTATTACAGTTATAAATACAATAATCGTAGATCTGTTTATTTCTTCCCAGGATGGCCAGGTTACTTTCTTTAATTCCCCCTGGGCTTCTTTTAAAAATCTCATCATTTTGCTCATAAAACCTCACATTTTATAAATTCAGGGCGGGAAGGAATTGAACCATCACTAGCGGTTTTGGAGACCGCCGTTCTACCATTGAACTACCGCCCTTTTTTAAGCCCACAACCAGAATCGAACTGGTGACCTTTTCCTTACCATGGAAATGCTCTACCAACTGAGCTATGTGGGCACAGTTCGGAGAGGGAGGGATTCGAACCCTCGGTCCGGGAAAAACCCGGACGACGGTTTAGCAAACCGCTCCTTTCGGCCACTCAGGCACCTCTCCTGTTTCTTAAGATAACGCGCCTGCCTTCGTAACAGGCGCATTACTGTCGGAGGAGGTAGGATTCGAACCCACGGACCCTTGCGAGTCTACGGTTTTCAAGACCGTCGCCTTCGACCACTCGGCCACTCCTCCAGATTCTTCAACTGGATTAAGCGGAGATATCTTCTTTAATTGACATGCCGTCAAGACATTTACGACACAACCCCGGTAATATCCGGGAGTTGTCCAAAAATTTCAAGCGATGTATTCCTTTCACCCGCGCCAATCTCAAACTACCTCTCAATACCGAACAATTTATGGATTTATTTCTGCAACAATAAAGGCCAGATCATCTGATAGATTTTTGTTCCGGGAAAAATCGCAGATGGTATTTATGAGACTATTCATTTGTTCCTCTATGATGAACTCTTTTGTTTCTACTATTGCCTGCATTAACCTTGTTTCCCCAAATTCCTGCATCTCTTCGTTATGAGTTTCTGTAAGTCCGTCTGTAAAAAGGTATAACCTCATCCCTGGAACAACCGATATCTTGCTGGATTGATACAAATTGTCGGCCAATATCCCAAGCGGCTTTCCTTTGTTTGCCATCTTTTGGATAATATCTCCTGAATTCTTTTCTTTTTCGGAATCGCCCATCAACATTTGCGCCGGATGCCCCGCGGAACTAAATTCAATAAACATATTTTTCAAATCAATATCAAGCAAAAAGGCCGTTGCAAAAATATCGGTTCCCTTGAATTTCTGATGGAAGGAGTTATTCAAGGCTTCCATTAGCTTTTCTGTGGATAAATTTTTCCCTTTGAAAAAATCATACTCGCTCTTGAGCGTCATTGTAACCAGCGCCGCCTGAACTCCATGCCCGGTAACATCCGCAATAAAAAACCTGATCTTGCCTGATTCACGTTCGGCTATGTCAAAAAAATCTCCGCTTACTTCGGAGTGCGGCTTGTATGCTGATGCAATCAGCAATCCCTCAAAATGATTTTCTTTTTTTAGCAAAACATTTTGTTGAATATTTCGAGCCACTCTTAGATCATAATTCATCAATTGGAGCGTTTTATTCAATTCTTGTGTCCTGTCTGTTACCTCTTTTGCAAGATGCTCAGTATATTTTTCCTGTATTTCCAGAAGTTCACCCTGAACATATTTTTTAGACTCTTCAATAAGCTGATATCGCTTACCCAGCGCAATTGAAAAAAATACTGCCTCAAACAATCCTCCCATCTGCGGAAGATGGGCCACCAGAACGGAATCCGCAAATAAACCCATCGACCCGATAACTGCGGCAAATCCGCTGGATAAAAAAAATGTCCAGGCGACAATATAATACATTGCGCTTTTATTTCCTTTCCTGTAAGCAACAATCCCGACCACCAGAGCAAGAGGTGAGTTTATGGATATTACCGAAGATGTGGCAATGACGCTTGCCCTGTACGAGCTGAAAATGGAAAAGAAAAAAATAGCCAATCCGCTTAATGCAAAAGCATAAACAATAGAGTCAAGCTTCGGAACATATGTTTTTAACTCAAGAAAACTTCTGACAAATTGATTTGTAAAATATACAAAAAACCCGTACAAATAAGGTATGTAGTATTTATTATACTCCGGGTTGTCCGGCCATATATATTTACCTAAATAACCCATCAAATAGACATTGGTACAAATAAATACTAATTGCAATAAACCGTAGTATAAATAGCTGATATCCCTTAGCGAGATAAAAATAAAAAGATTATAGATGATCATGGCCGATATCGCGCCCAAAAAAATGCCATAAAGTATTCCCATCACGATTTCATTGTTGCGGATTTCTGCATCACTCATCAGGGAATACGAAATATTCATCGAATCTTCTGAAGATATCCGAAGCCAGGCAACATGGATACCCGATGAATATTTTAAAGGAAATACAAAGCCCCGATGTGGGTATACCCGGGCGTTATATGGACGCAAATCGCCCGTGCGAATCACATCCCAGGAAGCGCCATTTTGCTCAAAAAAATCAATGTAGTCGTGGTAGGTTTCATTCAATACCAGGAAATGTCTCTGGTTCAGTCTTGTTGCATCATATACGAATTTTATCCAGATAACCTCAGATGTAAATCCCTCGCTGATCAAATTGGTCTTTATTCGCTTTAAGTCTTTTAAGCGGGTAACCGTTTCGATAGTTTCACCGCCAGAATGATCCATCAAATATTCTGCCCGAATCAGGGCATCCGAAACAGGCTTCCCGGCACAGCGCTCGCATATCGCCACTACCGCACAGAAAAGAAAAATATTTTTCAACATACTTGCTTTAGAAATTTAAACTGAATCAGGCAACAATTGAAAACGAATCAGATCTCTTGCATACCCATTTTCCTGGCAAAGCGCTATTCCTTTTTGAATATATTCATCTCGTTTCTCGGGAATCAATACGGCGGCATCATAATAAGTCAAAGCTCTTTCCCATTCGTTTTTTGCCTGCTCATACCAGAGTACGGCATCAGAGATTTTTCTCTGAGCTGCGTTGATATCCCCGTTCATCTTCAACGTTTTGGCCTCTCCCCTAATAGCATAACCGTTGATAAAGGGAAACTTTTTGCCGAGTTTTTTCAGCTTTGATAAGGAGCCATTCCATATTTTATCCGATTCTTTTTTGGAAATCAAATTTTCATTTAACGCCAGCTCAAGCGCTTCCAGGATATGATAATACCCCACATGCGCATGAGGAATAACCGATGAATACCTGTTTAAAGCGCTGAAAAACCGGATTACAAATTTCAGAGCTTCCTCCGTTTTTTTTTCAGAAACCAGGAGAAATAATATATATCGA
>JAOUFE010000125.1 GCA_029858425.1 Spirochaetia bacterium
TTTACTCTGGGAATGGGAATCATGCTGGGCGGCAAGTGGGCTTACGAAGAGCTTGGTTGGGGCGGTTACTGGGCATGGGATCCGGTCGAGAATGCTTCGTTGATGCCGTGGTTGACCGGAACGGCTTTTTTGCATTCCATTCTGGTGCAGGAAAAACGGGGAATGTTAAAACTCTGGAATATGATTCTGGTCAGCATATCTTTTTTCATGTGTATTTTTGGCACTTTCCTGACAAAATCGGGCGTGGTAAATTCGGTGCATGCCTTTGCCAATACCGACATTGGTCCTTTTTTCGGGTGGTATCTGGTCGTCATTGCAGGTTTTAGCGCTTATGTCATTTTAGATAATATGTCGCTGTTAAAATCAGACAGAGCCATTAATTCTTTTTTAAGCCGCGAGGCCGGATTTTTGTTCAACAATGTTTTGCTGCTGGCCATGATGTTTACGGTATTGTGGGGAACCATGTATCCTCTCGTCAGCGAACTTTTGTATAACGAAAAAGTTTCGATATCGGCCATCTGGTTTAACCGGTTTATGGTACCCATGGGATTGGCGCTATTGTTTTTAACCGGGGCAGGCCCGCTTCTGGCCTGGAGAAAGACAGCCGCAAAAACGCTCATTAAAAACTTTACGATTCCGTTAATTGTATTTACAGCTTTTCTGGCCGGATTTTTTGTTTATCATTATCTAAAATTTGGCGGGATAAATTCTGAAGAACTGCACCCCATGGCCGGGCTATGCTTTGCGCTTGGCGCTTTTGTTATGGCCGGCGTACTGGAAGAATTTGTGAGAACCGCGTTAACGCGCATCCGCTTTACCGGAGAAAAATTTTTAGCGGGTTTTGTGATGATCTTTTTCCAGAACAAACGCCGGTATTTTGGGTATACCATACACATCGGGCTGGCTCTGTTGTTTATTGGTTTTGCAGGCAAGGCATTCTCAAAAGAGACAAAGTTGCTGTTAAAAAAAGGCGAGGCAGAGCTTTTCAACGGATACCTGATTGAAGCCGGAGATTATAACGAAAGCGTGTATCCTCCGGAAGCCATGACCAATGAGAAAATTGCTCCGCTGTACACAGCCCAATCCATCCTCGTGAACGTGTATAAAGACGAAAAATTGTACAAATCGGGTATCACCGAAGTGCGAAATTATTATTCGTTTGATCTTTCCAGCGGAAAATACGAAAGCGGTCAACCAACCTCCGAGCCGGCCATCATGGAATCCTTGATGGAAGACGTGTACATACAATTTGCCGGAACAGACGAAGCCGGCAATATCATATTGCAGGTCTGGATCAATCCTCTAGTGGGCTGGGTCTGGTTCGGATTCTGGTTTTATAATTTATTTTCATTGTTTTTGTTGCTGCCCGTTGGGGAAGGGCGCACCATCAGCATTTTGGGAAAAGAATTCAGCACGTCGCCGGCAATGAACAAGGCTTGAATCAAATTAAGCGGATCATTTCGCGGGATCTGCGCTTGTGGTGGTTGATTTTTAATCGGGCGAAAGGCGTGAAGGTTTTTCCATTCCTGCTCTACAGAACGGGAAAGATATGAAAAAATGAACGCCAAAAAATCTGGAAAAATAAAAAATGATTCCAGTTTCAGGGGGTTAGACCGGAAACCAGTCTATCAGCAGTATCCGGTTCCTGTGTGTATACCTCTACCGACGGCGGCAGACTTGGGGAATACGATATTGATAATATAAAGGACATTCCACGGGGGGAGCGGCGGCTCTTTTTGCGCAGTACGGAACGGACATGTCGGTTCCCTGCTGCGCAAAAAAGCCAAAGCGAGGGGCGCGTTAAGCCCCATCGCAAGAAGCAACTCAATAACGCGCATTTTAATACATTTTGATCTGATTATTGAGGTTCATGCCCAAGCTATCGCACCCCCCTGATCCAGTATTTTAATTCTGAAATTTGATTTACCGGTAGACTTGTCCCAAAAACATGCCTGTTTTCTGAAATAAAATGACGCTGTCCCTGGACTGTTGTATGCTTGACTACCGTTAAAGCGGAAATACCCTGGACTAAATGGAGATCAATATGAGTTTTTTAGCAAAATACGATGAACATGTAAAAGAAAGAGAAGCGCAGGGCATACCTCCGTTGCCGTTGACCCTGGAACAAACCAGCGATGTGGTGGAGCTGCTGAAAGCGGGCAAGGAAGATGCCGAATTTTTAAAGAATTTATTATTTAACCGGGTCAATCCTGGGGTAGACGATGCCGCCAGACTCAAGGCCGCATTTTTAAACGACTTTATTCAGGGAAAAACCGTATGCAAAGGGATGACCAAAAAAGAGGCCGTTTCCGCTCTGGCGCAGATGCTGGGCGGTTATAATATTAAGCCTTTGATCGACGCCCTAAATGTAGCCGATGCGGCAGACGATGCCGTGGTGGCATTATCCAACACTCTTCTGGTATACGATGAATTTAACACCATTGCCGAATTATCCAAAAAAAATGCGCACGCCAAGAAAATCATGCAATCGTGGGCCAATGGCGAGTGGTTTTTAAACAGACCGGCTCTGGCCGAGAAAATTTCGGTTTCGGTTCTAAAGGTTCCCGGCGAAACCAACACCGATGATTTGTCGCCGGCCAGCGAAGCCTTTACGCGAAGCGACATACCGCTTCATGCAAAATCGATGCTGGTCACGAAAATGCCCGAAGGTTTAAAAACCATTGCCGAATTAAAAAAGAAAGGCCATCAGGTGGCCTACGTGGGCGATGTGGTGGGCACCGGCTCCAGCCGAAAGTCCGGCGTTAACTCTGTGCAGTGGCATATGGGCGATGACATCCCGGGCATTCCCAACAAGCGAACCGGCGGTCTGGTTCTGGGAACCGTCATTGCGCCTATATTTTTCAGTACCTGCGAAGACTCCGGATCTCTGCCCATTCAGTGCAATGTGGACTCCATGGAAACCGGCGATGTCATTGATGTTTATGTCTACAAGGGCATTGTGGAAAAAAACGGCAAAAAAATCAGCGAATTTAAACTGGAACCCAATACCATACTCGAAGAAGTTCGCGCGGGCGGTCGCGTTCCATTAATTATTGGTCGAGGTCTGACCAACAAGGCGCGTAAATTTCTGGGTATGCCGGTAGAAGAAATATTTTCAAAACCCGATCAGCCCAAAGACAGCGGCAAGGGTTATACCCTCGCGCAGAAAATGGTCGGTCAGGCTGTTGGCCTCAAAGGCGTAAAACCGGGAATGTATGTCGAGCCGGCAACATCAACCGTTGGCAGCCAGGATACTACCGGAGCCATGACACGCGATGAAGTCAAGGAGTTATCAGCGCTGGGTTTTAACGCCGACTTTGTATTGCAAAGTTTTTGTCATACGGCGGCGTATCCAAAACCAGCCGATATCAAGCTGCATCACAGCCTTCCGGACTTTATCACGACCCGCGGCGGAGTATCTCTGCGGCCCGGCGATGGAATTATTCACTCATGGTTAAACCGAACCGTGTTGCCAGATACCGTTGGAACAGGCGGCGACTCGCACACTCGTTTTCCTGTCGGAATCAGCTTTCCGGCGGGTTCGGGTCTGGTGGCCTTTGCAGCCGTAACCGGTTCGATGCCGCTGACCATGCCCGAATCGGTGCTGGTTCGTTTTAAAGGCAAAATGCAGCCGGGCATAACCTTGCGCGATCTGGTCAATGCCATTCCCTATGTGGCCATCAAGCAAGGTCTGCTAACGGTTCCCAAGAAAAACAAGAAAAATATTTTTAACGGACGAATTCTGGAAATTGAAGGTCTGCCCGATTTAAAAGCCGAGCAGTCTTTTGAGCTTTCCGATGCCAGCGCGGAGCGATCGGCAGCGGCCTGCACGGTTGCCCTTAACAAAGAACCCGTTATGGAATACATAAAATCCAATATCACGCTTTTGGAGGCGATGATTAAATTCGGATATTCCGATGCAAAAACTTTGCAACGGCGCGCCGATGCCATGAAAAAATGGCTCTCCAATCCGGTACTGCTGCAGGCCGACAAGGACGCCGAATACGCGGCGGTGATTGAAATTGACATGAATGAAATTACCGAACCCATTCTGGCCTGCCCCAATGATCCAGATGATGTGGCCACGTTGTCGGAAATTCAGGCAGATCCAAATCGTCCCAAGAAAATTGACGAGGTATTTGTGGGAAGCTGCATGACCAACATTGGCCATTACCGCGCGTTGGGCGAGATTCTCAAGGGGGAAGGGCAGTCCCCCTCCAAATTGTGGATTGTGCCGCCTACCAAAATGGACGAAAGACAGCTTGTCGACGAAGGATATTATTCCATTTTTGGCGGCGCCGGCGCCAGAACCGAAGTGCCGGGTTGTTCGCTTTGCATGGGAAACCAGGCGCGCGTAGCCGATAACGCCGTAGTTTATTCTACCAGTACGAGAAATTTTAACGACAGAATGGGCAAAGACGCCAAAGTCTATCTTGGCTCTGCCGAGCTGGGAGCGGTAACGTCAAAACTCGGGAGACTGCCCACAAAACAGGAGTACCTGGATATCGTCGTAAATAAAATTTCCGGAAAAGAAGACAAGGTGTACAAGTATTTGAATTTTAACGAAATAAAAAATTACGAATTAAAAAACCGTTAATCTGGTTTTGGGAAAAGGGGGCAGTCGCCCCCTCGCTGCAACCGCCGGGCGATTATTGCAGGGAACGGGCGCGACCGTTCCCGATTATGGCGAATCGCCCGGCGTTTTCCGCTACCCCGCCCATCATCCTGACAATCAACGAATAAAAATAATTGACATCCGGAATCTTTTGTTTATTTTTAAAATATGATAACCTCCATCGAGAAAAATACCGGGAAAATCAAACCGCGTTATGAAGGTCGCCGCGTAACACGCGAAGAATATCTCGATCTGCCCGAAGATGGCTTTCAATATGATATGATTGAAGGAGTATTGCATATGAGCCCCAGCGCATATTTTGAACATGGTTTTGCCGCAGCCAGTTTTTTTGGAATTTTAAAAAGTTGGGTAATCGGGAAAGGGGCAGGGTATATTACGATTGAAACAGATATATTTCTTCCCGATGGCGGAGACGTTTTAAGACCCGATATTTCTTTTATTCTGGAAAAAAACAAACACATCATCATTGGCCATATTCACGGAACGCCAGATCTGGTTTGCGAGGTACTCCCTGATTCTACGAAAGAAAGGGACATTGGCGCCAAAGCCGCCCGGTATTTAACGAACGGCGTTAAAGAATACTGGATATTAAATCCGGCTGACAAGAGCATTCATGTATGGTTCAATCGCGCCTCGGTCTGGGACAAAAAAACTGCCGCGGTTCTGCACAGCGAACTGTTACCCGGTCTGCAAATTTCAACCAACGATATTTATGGCGGTTTGCCAGAGTAGCTTAGTCTGGAAAAAATATGCGGGGGGTAGCGGAATAATCGCTGCTGAATATCGCAGGGAACGGGCGTATCGAATTGCCGGTCTTTGGAATCAAGGGGGCAGGCTGACGCCATCGCGGCTACGCCTGCATTCGGCCATCGTGGCCAGCGGCCAAGCCCCTGAAAGATTTTTCATAATTTGATTGACTGTTCCGCTAAAATTCAAGTTTATTAAATTTAAAACAAAACCCGGGCGGAGTAAAAAATGAAACAAAAAATAACCTACTGGACTGAGCCGGATGGAAAATATCTTGGCTATCTGAATGATTTTCCAGATCACTGGACGCAGGGCGAAAATCTGGAGGATTTGATGGAACACCTGAAAGATTTATACAAAGAATTCAGTAATGAAACGTTGCCTGGTATAAAAAAAATTGCTGAAATTGAAGTTTCATGAAAAGAAAAGATTTGATCCATAAACTTGAAAATGCTGGCTGTATATTGATTCGGCATGGAGCAAAACATGACATTTATCATAATCCAGAAACTGGCGCAACTCAGCCTGTACCACGGCATAAAGAAATCAATGAAGTGTTGGCAAAAAAAATAATCAGGGATCTTTCCTGCAATTCCAATGGTCGATGAGAATTCTTCCGGCGGGTGAGGCACAGGCCAGTCTCAGCGGATGGGATTTTACAAACATCAGGCAAATTGTCGAGGGAGTTTCCTATCCGACCCTGCAAGGTTTTTAAACGTATGCCAATACTATTGCCATGAATAACACATTCCGGAAAATCCAGTAGCCGTGCATGGATTGCGCCACATGAGCATTCCAGCCATGATAAAATATATATTTGCAAATTAAATCGGCATAATACAATGAGCGCAAGAAAATTGTCAGGATCAAAATATTATGAAAATGGATTTTGCAAGACCAGCCCCGGAGCTTCAAAAGTATATTTCTGGCTATTATTTTTTTGAAGGCAAATCAGAGCAAATCGCACAACTGGCTTCTACCTGGATCAGGCCTTTTATAATCATCAATCATGGAGATGATTCTATCGTTTCAATAGAGGAAAAATTAATATATTTCTTGCCACAATATGTCTCTCTTAATAGAGTACTCGCAAATGGAAACAGCCTTTGTACATTTCTATTTTTCGGTCTTGTTCTATCTCAACGCGCTGATTCAGGCTATATTTTTCATTAAAAGTAAAAAACCGTTTCACTTCTATGCTGCTGGCTGGCTTTTTGTTGCCGGATGTGTTCTTTTTTACTGGTTTTTGTTTGCGTCTAACCTTCTTCTTCAATACCCTTTTTTAGCGGTAACATATTTCGTGATGCAAATAATGGGTTCCCCTTTTGGCCTTTGCATGATTTTTGCGATTTTTTCACCCGGTTTTATTCCTCCGCTGTATTCTATACTCTTTATGATTCCCGGCGCCCTTGGGATCATTCGACTGGGGATTCTGGCAACTGACCCGGTTTTTAACAATTCCTTTATTAAGACCATGTACGCGCAAAAGGCTGTAAACATAAGCGTAGATCGTTATGTCGATGCTTTGTTTTTAATTCATGTGTTTGTTTCAGCTTCAGCAATGTTTTGGGTTTTAATTCGCAAATTAAACTGGAAAAACGTATGGAACGATTCTAAAAAACCGGGGATCGTTCAGAAAGTTGTTCTGTATCTACTCAGTATTATAGTGATTCATGTATCCACGGTAATGCTGATTTTCCTTGTTCCCGTTTTGCCCGGTCTACTGGCTTTCCAGAAGTATGTAACTTTGTTTGGCGCAGGCGAAGTATTTATTATCAGTCTTTTCTTCCAGTTAATGCCCACGTACATCAGCGCGAGCTTGAAAAGTATTCATGCGCCCGAAGGCTACTGTGAAAAATTCATTCGTTCCCGGCTGGATGGAGTAAATCTGAACGATCTCAATGCCCGGCTCAATGCCCTTTTTGACAAAGAAGAAATTTTTATGGATGAAAATTTAACTCTGGATGCCCTTTCTAAAAAGGCGGGGTATTCTTCCAAGGTAGTTTCAGAGTTTCTGAATTCCAAAAAGAAATTACGCTTTACCGATCTTGTTAATCAATACCGTATGAAAAAAGCCATTGAGCTATTGAAAAACAACCCGGATGTAAGCGTGACCCATGCCGCGATGGATGCCGGTTTTAACTCAATTCCCACTTTTTACCGTCTTTTTAAAAAAGAAACCGGAACAAGTCCCGAAAAATACCGAAGTATGTGAAAGGGGCGAGTCTGGGCAACATTGGCCGGTTATGATTTCTGATACTTATGTGTGTAC
>JAOUFE010000126.1 GCA_029858425.1 Spirochaetia bacterium
GACCATTTATACCCGCAGACAATTTTCCCCAAATTAATTTTCCATCGGAAGTTTTCCAGACGCTTCGTCGGTACTTTGTATTATTTAATTGAATTTTGATATCCTGTACTGTGTAATCCTTGTAAAAAAGGAGTTTTGAATTTTCGGGAATTTCCGGCGGATGTATTTCTACGACGTTGTGAATTTCAATAGGAGGTTTTACTGAATTGGCCGTTTTTTTTTACCGCCATTCAAGCGGTTTTTATTGGCTGCCTTTTCCAGCTTGCTCGTGGTACTTGGCTTCAACTGCGGCTTGACTGGATTACCCTTTAATCGCGCAATTTCATCCATAAGTTGGCCAATAATTTTATTTTGCCCTTCGATAATTTCCAGAAGCAAAAAAACAATCGGCGTTTTTTCTGACTCCGGAATTTCTGGTATTTTTAGTCGTTTGAGTTCCAACAGGACATACTACAATAGATTATATAGCGTGTATATATATTTTTTTCCCATACGAAAATACCCCCGCTTTTTGAGTAGTTACTTTTTAATTGGGCAAAATGGCATCTTTAGTATTTACAATAAAAGTATCAGAAATTTCATGCCAATGAAAAGTGCAGGAAGCGAGCGCTTCCCGATCCTTTTCAAGGAGTATAAAGTGTACAAAGAATTTCTAAAGAGATTGTTTATATGGAGCGGCAATATTCTGCTCGTGGTATTCGTTGTTTCATGCGGTGCGCCAGCAGTAAAAGAAACGCCCAAGCAGCCGCCCGTGGCTAAAACTGAGACAAAAACGCCAGAGGTGAAGGCAGTTGAAAAGGAAATCGATAAAATGACAGTTATGATGCATTTTAACTTTGACAGATCAACATTGACCCCTGCTGACATCAAGGAGCTGGATAAGGCAGTAGCGTTTGTAAAGAAATATCAAAGCAACAAAATCAGGATTAACGGTTATTCTGACATAGTTGGCGATGAAAATTACAATATTAAACTTTCCGAAAAAAGGGCAAACGTCACCAAAGATTACCTCATAAAAAATGCCGGTATCAAACCAGAAAACATTACCGCGAAAGGAAACGGGACTACCGATCCAATTGGCGATAGAACAACCGAAGCCGGAAGAGCCATGAACAGAAGGGCAGTCATATCGATTATTTCACAATAACCCGCAGAAAGGCGTTTGATTGAACTTTCGCCTCAATGCTGCTTCAAGGTAGATAACCGGATATTGAAACGCCGTCCTGTTGAATCAATACGACGGCGTTCTTTACAGGTCGGTGCGAAAGATAAAGAGAATTTTCAGTTTCGTGTTTTTTAGGTAATCTCTAAAAGGAGCATTTTGCTTAAAAGAAGTTTCCAGTTTGTTGAGTTCCTGTAGCATTGAAAAGTTTCATCCTTTTGATCCTGTCTCTACACTAACCGATGCTTCGGTTAAAGGCAAAGATGGCGCCCGAAACTGTTGAATAAGGAAAGGTAAAATATGTCCATGAAACCAAAATCGCCCGCAGAATCACAGGTTATGATGACCGAGACGGTTTTGCCGCATCACACGAATGCCCTGGGGAATATATTCGGAGGAACGGTAATGTCATGGATCGATATTGCCGGCGCAATTGCTGCCGGAAAACATGCTCGTATGCCGGTAGTGACCGCGTCGGTTGATGCGCTCCACTTTATTGCTCCCATAAAATTAGGCCACGTTGTGGAGCTTCGTGCCAGCGTAAATGCGACCGGCAAAACCTCGATGGAAGTCGGCGTTAGAGTGGACTCGGAAAATCTTCTTACCGGAGAACGTTTTCACAATGTGAGCGCTTTCCTTACTTTTGTAGCCCTTGGTAATGATGGTAAACCCACGGTTGTACCCGCGATTGAACCGAAAACTGAAAAAGAAATTCAACGCAACATATCTGAACAGGCTTCCCCGCGTAAAACGAATTGGTTTTGCCTATCAGTTTATATTAATTTGGGGTGGTCTTCGCGGAGGTCTGGCGCTTGGCCTGGTTTTAATGCTTCCTGAAAATTTTCCTTATAAAGATTTATTTCTTGCCCTGGCTACATCGGTTGTATTTTCAACGTTATTCATAAATGCCTTAACCATTAAATTAAGCCTGCACTTGTTTAAACTCGATCGTCTGGATCCGCTGGATCAAGCTTTTTATCACAAGACGATATCAGATCTGAGATTTTCGGTTTTAGAACCAATTCAACAGGCGAGCCAAAGGGGCAGTCTTTCTCCTTCTTTTGTTGCCAATTATGCCACCAAAATGACTTCTGGTGATTTTGAAAATTCTGAAAATGAATTGATTGTTCCAGGCTATGATACCGTAGAAGCTGATCTTCGTTTTGCCATCAGCAGCCTTCTTCTCAATGAACGACGGTACTATGATGAAAAAATTGAAGACAGTATTATTTCCAAAGAAGCTTATCAGCTCTTAATTCAGTCGGTGACCGATCGCATGGATCGCTTTTCATCTGGCGATATTGATGACCTCGAAACCAACCAGTTTGATTTTGGCGAGAGCAAATCCATATGGAAAAAGTTTCGAAAAATTATTCCTCAAGGCGAACAATCGAGAATTAAATTACTGACTACCGAACTTGAATCGCTATTGCATTTGCGGTTTTCCTTGGAAGAAGCCCTTGAAAAGGCAACACACATAGATGCAAAAGGCATTTGCATCAAATGGATTGAAGAGTCAAAATACGATCTGGAAGAATTTTACAGCATTTACACGCATTTTGGAACCGCGGTGAAATCTTTGTTTATAGCAAATTCAATTAACGCAAGCTCTGAAGCCATGCTCAATAGTCTTCATGAAACTTCAATTATCACCGGAGCCGTATTTGCCAGAGTACAAAGCGATATTCATGAATCGCATACCAGAGCTTTGGCCGAAGCGCATAAGCTTTTAAGACCATCCGCAGCCTACCTGTTAACGAGAGTTCCTTTATTTTCGGAACTTCCAAAAGAAGCTATAATACGGCTTACATCAGGAGCCAAACGTCATGTCTTTAAACCAGGTCAGATTATTGTAAACAAGGGCGATGTCGGTAATTCGTTTTTCTTGATTACGGCAGGTATTCTTGAGGTTGAAAAAAAACAACTGTCGGCATCAGCCTCTAAACCGCGACTTTTTGTGGGAGATTTTTTTGGCGAATTGTCGCTCCTTTTTCATCAACCCCGTAATGCCAGCGTGGCGACAGTTACTCCGACGGAACTGGTGGAAATCCACTCTCCGGAATTCCAGGAAATTATGCAGAACTTTCCGGCGATAAGGGAAGAAATTAAACGTACCGCTTTATCGCGTTGCGTCGGGAAGCGGATACAGAATGGGGAAAACAATGATGGGTAAAAGTATGGCTATCAATATTATTGAAACGTAAGCGTCGTTTGAGACGTTTGACGGATCGGAGCGACGTTGATAATATTATCCACAACCTGGCGTTAGATGAATATGCAGATCAAAGTTAGTTTAAGGCATTATTTCTGACTCAAGTCTTGATTTCATTTTAAAATATTTATTATCTCAAAGCTCAACTGGATTTTTTCCCAGTCGGCTCCTGTCAGCTTCACCGTAAGCTTTTGGCCAAGATTTATTGATCTCGAAAACTTTGGAATTTTGACGGTAAAATCATCGATAATGGCCACCTCCCCTTTACGGTCAAATGTAGAGGCGGCAATGAACCCGTCAATGCGCGGAGACTGAACCTGGATAAAGAGGCCAGATGGATTGAATCCCGACAAAAAGGCCGAAAAGGTTTGACCAATTTTTTCTCTAAAGTATCTCAGGGAAATCAAGCGGATCATGGTTTTTTCTGCATCCATGGCGACACGCTCGAGGCGACTCGTTTCGGCGCCAATGGCCTCAAGCTGTTTTTTGTTGTAGGGCAGTTCGTCGTTGTTCAAATAAGCGTGTAGCTGGCGGTGAACCACCAGATCTGAAAAACGTCGAATGGGCGATGTAAAGTGCGTGTAATCGGAAAATCCAAGTCCCCAATGCCCCAGAGGAACATTTTTATAAGCGGCCTGCGCAAAGGAGCGCAGTAAAATGTAATTAAAAACTTCTTCGACTTCGCTTCCCTCCAAACGCTTTATTGTCTTTTGAACCTCCTCAAAGTGAAGGCTTTTAATTTGAAAATTAAATCCGTACAGTTTCAGGAAAGCGTTAATCTTGTCCAGTCCGCTGGCGGGCATCGGATCATGTACCCTGAAAATTCCGGGAATTTTGTTTTTTCGTAAAAAATGAGCAGTACAGATATTGGCGCTTAACATGCACTCCTCCACAAGCCGGTGAGAACGGAGACGCGCCTTGTCGCTCATTTCGGTAATTCTTCCATGGGCATCGACAATAATATTGGTTTCTCTGATATTGAGCTCGATTTTGCCTGCGGCAACTCTTTTTGTATGAAGTTTTTTTACCAGTTCCCAGATATCTTTTAAAGGCGATCCCGGCTTATCAATATGCTTCTCTGCGTCTTCGTATGTAAAACGCTTCCCAAGATATATAATTGACTTGTACAACTTGTAATCCAGAAGCTCTCCATTTTGGTCGTAACGCATTTCGCATGTAAAACTCAATCTTTTTGTTTTTGGCCTTAAACTGCAAAAATCTTCCGACAAAATGGGGGGGAGCATGGGGAATACGCTGTTTTTTAAATAATACGAATTACCCCGTTTGTAGGCCTCCAGATCCAGAGGCGTATCTTTTGGAATATAATGAGATACGTCGGCAATATGCACATATAGTATATGCTGATCGCCTTTTTTTTCATATGAAACGGCATCGTCAAAATCTTTGGAGTCGGCGCCATCTATGGTGCATGCGTACAACTTTTTCAGGTTGACTCGTTTTGAATCTTTCATGCCGCTTTTTTCAAGTTTATTCATATCCCTTTTTCGCGGGACTATTTCGGATTCAAAGGAAATGGGGATATTAAATTTGGCTGCAATGCGCATATGGTCAGAAGACGATTCTTTTTCTGGAACCTCCGAGATCAAACGGTAGACCTGGCACTCCCTGTAATAGGGGCGTTGATATTTATTCCCGTGTTTGCCGGCGTGTTCGGAACCAAGGGCAATTTCGCGACTTTCGCCGGTTTCTTCCACGATCAAATATGTTCCAGGGGTAAATTTTCCCGGATTTTTCAAGACGCCGGACGGGGCATCCGGCAAGTCAATAAGGTTTATCAGGTGGTTTGAATTGTCTAACGAGGATTTAACGCGGGACAGGAAATTCGTAGTAAATGGTTCCACAATGGATACAACTTTTCCTTCGTATCTATCGCGGGCAATGTCCAGGATTTCAATTAATACTTTATCCCGGTGATTTGCGCCGCCTCTTTTTCCGGGCGGAACAAGTATATCTTTTTCAAAACTTCCCATCCCGAACCCGAGACCGTTGGGAGCTACGGATAATCTTGCGTCGATCAGAAATGGATACTTTGGATAAATTTGATTGTTTTTAATTGTAATTAATCCGTATGATTCCAGATCGGCCAGAATTCCTCCGGGAGCTTTTGATGAGGAGTCTCTTTTGTTCCGGCGTTGATTGCGTCTTTGATCGAGTCTCTGGGGGGATTTGCCTTCTGCTGAAGTTAAAATCCGGGAAGAAGACAGAACCGATAGCGGAACCGGATTCCCCCTTGCTTTTTTTAGTATGGCAACAAGATTTTGAAATTGTTTTTGCATTATATTTTCCTGTGGGTTATTATGTCGTGGCCGTAGAGCGGCAATTCCTGAAGCAATTCCTTTCGGTGGCTTTTCATGAAATCAGGTTGCGGGAAGTCGGGTATAACTGGTGGATTTGTTATTTTTTTAGATGAAACAAGCTGTAGACCATTGTCCGGTATTTCAGAGTATGGATTCCATATCCGGAGTTTGCCGTGTCGATTTTGAGGAATTTCCCGCATCCAGTCTTCCAGAGATTGCGCCTTGTTCGATGGAATTTTCGTTTCCGGATCAAATGCGCACAGCATGCTGCGGTTTTGCCGGATTAACAAAATTTCATCGGGTTCACAAAAATATTTGTGATAAAACAGGGAACTCGAGAAAGTTAAGAAAATTTTTTCCCATAAAATCGCAAGGGTTTTTAAATAGGTGAAGCTGATTCTAAGACTTGTAAAAGAGCCTGGGCCGGAACCTGCGGCAAATCCATCAAAATCATTCAGAGCAGAATCTCCCATAAACTCCAGGATGCATAATTCAATCCAGTTGTCCTTGTCTCTTGCAACCGGCGAAAACGATGTTTTGCTACTTTCCCAGCGATCGGAATATTCGCAGACGGCAAGAAAAATGTCAGGGCTGGAAGTATCTACGGCAAGTATTTTCATTTGAACAGTTAAAAATCGTATTTCAGAACTCTTTGAGCAATTTTTTGATCTTCAGGGTTCCATTTTGTATCAATGTCAAGGGCGTAAACCGCAATATCTGATATGATTTTATTTAATTCTATCTTTTCCGGCCATTCAATAAAGGCATAAAAGGGAATATGGCGGGAAAATTCTGTAAATTGCAGGTCGGGCAAAGCATCGCTTTTATTTAACCGGTAGCAGTCCAGGTGATAAATGATTAACGGGCTTCCGTCAAGATATTGACCATGATAGACGTTCATCAAATTAAAAGTCGGAGATTGAACCTTTTCGTGGACAGAAAAAAGCGCGCCGACCTCTTGAACCAGTGTGGTCTTTCCGGCGCCAGGATGACCGGTCAAAGTAAATATGGCATCTGGCGGAATTTTAAACAAAATTTTTTTTAAAGCGCTTTGGAGCAGGTCGCGGGTTGTAATATCTTCAATCATGGCAACTCCGATGCAGCCGAAAATTCTTTTAAAATAATATTTTTGTCCAGAGGCGAAAAAGAAATTGTCCCCCGCCATTGAATGTGCGGCGCCCTAACCAGAATCGACTTTGAATCTGCAATGAGCGATCTTCCCTGCACCCTTGAATGCAGATCAGTCAGAGGAATATTTTCCATCAAGCCGGGGGGAGCAGCGAGACAGCATTTAAACAAAACTGCCCCGCATAGTCGAGCGCCTTCCATAAAAATTGATTTGTCTCTGGATTGCTGCGCCCCGGATGTGTCGTCGGGTAAATAGGGGGAAGCCACAGGTATGGCAAGATACTGTACTCCTTTGTATTGCATAAAATATTCCGGGCTTTGAACATCGGCGCAAACAAGAAACCCCCAGGAGTTATTGGTAGCTGGATGAGACAATATCAATTTTTGATTTCCCCCGGAAAGAAATTCCCGCTCCTTTAAAAATAGATTTCTTTTAAGGTAATAATCCAGAATTCGGCCATTGCAAATAACGGGAGTCGCGTTAAATTTCAATCCATTTTTTTCAAGAAGGATTGTGCCGCCCACAATCATCGTATCTGACAATTCCGGCTCCAGAGAAAGCCTCAACAAAGACTGAACCGTGTCTTGCGAGTTCCCCAGGATTTGTTCAGGACTCGTAATCGCAGATGGAAACGTAAAATATTCGGGGAAAATCAACGTGTTGGACAGGCTGCCGGCTTCGAGGATAAATCTGTATTCATGGCTGCC
>JAOUFE010000127.1 GCA_029858425.1 Spirochaetia bacterium
AATCGATCTGATCCAAAAGTGTTTTCGGGTATCTGGATAATTTGACGGGAATCGACTTTGCATGTATTCATTTCATTTCGTAATATCCGGGTCAATGAAAGGTATCTTTTTTTTGCGCTCAAACCAGGGCGAGAATATTCCGGTGGAAATCTAAGAAATACATCTTCATTCGTTTCATAATTTTCCTGAAATATATGCGGGCCGATAATAAAGACAAAGTCTTTTGGATCCTGCCTGATTTCTTCGAGTGTTTTTGTGAAAATATTTAATTCGAGCCCTTTCCATCCCGTATGGATTGCTCCATAAAGCAATTTTCTTTTATGGAAAAATAAAATGGGAATGCAATCGGCTGTTTTTATGGCAAGCGCAGCATTGCCGCCCGCTGCAAACATGGCATCGGCATCTGCCATGGAGTCGGGATTTGCAGAGGTTTTTTCAAAACGCGCTTCTACGACGGTATTTCCGTGAACCTGATGGAGTAATGCTAAATTCATCTCATGATTTTTGGCATAATATCTGGTTAGATGTCTGCCCTGCGCGGCAACCACATCCTCTGTCCCGAGACTGGCGTCATTCCCTTTCCCCCAAATGTGAATATGATATGAGCCATTTTCAACGGTAAATTCAATCGGTATGTGCAAACTGTTTAACATAATATTTTGCGTGTATTTTGAAATCGCTACTGGTATCAAGATCCACTCTTAACTCTGAGCCTGGATCGACGCCTCAATTCCTTTTTTACCCAATATTAATCTGAAAAGTACTTTATTTCCAGCCATCCAGTTCATTTTTGTATTGTCAACACAATTGGCCCGGTGAAAATATATTTTTCGTTGAAATGATTCCGATTGAATAAATCCGAAGCCTTTTTCCGGATGAAACTGGTGTATAATCCCCGTGAATAGTTCTCCGGATTTAAACGCGGAAACCTGAAAAAACTCCAGGCTTAACATTTCAGTACTGATATTTATTTTGATATCTCCCTTTACCATGGAAAGAAAATCTCTGAATTTTTCAAGGTAGTCAGAAAATTTCTCTATGCCAAGTTGCTGGTAAAGACGCCCCTGCCAGTTTTGAATGTGAATGAGGTTACGCATTTCGATCCGGATGGCTGTAAACTTTGCGATGACTGGTTTGGGAAGAATATTAAATTTTGAGATTAATTTAATATTGTTTTGAAAGTTGTTTTTAACAATGTACTCCTGCAACAGGTTGTGCTCTTCGCTGATAACGCCGAGAGAAGTGTCCTTTTCATCTTCTTCGACAAGCGGATTCAGCAAAATAGCGGTACTGAGGGCTTCCGATATGATTCCCATGGTCATCAGCAGTTGATAAAAATATGCATTTTCAAGCGAAAGCGAGGGCTTAAAGACCTTGTAAAGCCAGATTTGATAATCCAGGAGTTGCATCAGGTAGCATATATTGGATTTATAAATCGAATTTTTTATGTAGGGAAAATAGGTTTCCCTGTAAAATTGAATGGTATTTAGAGTGTTTTTGGGAATTTTGAGATGAAATTGCTTTGAAAATTTTTCGGAGTATATTTGAAAATTTTTATTTAAGTAATCAATAACTTCCGAAGCTTCGCTCATTTTTTCCTTCGTTTTATGCTTCCTTTGTAAGGCGATTTTATTTGTACAAGGGCTTCATTTTTTTTCCCGCGAATATCAATATATATTTTTTGCCCATCTTTTAAATATTCCTTATTCAGGAATGCCATTCCAAATCCACGATCCCATAAGAATGAAAAACCGCCGCTGGTTACTTCGCCAATGATTTCGCCCGAAGCATTTTCTGCGGGAAAATGGCTGCGGGGTAACGCTCCTTTTGCGCTCATAATAAAACCCGTTACTTTTTTTCCCGGCGGGCTATGAAAAATATTTTTTTTACCAAGGTATTCTTTTTTGGAGCTGACAATCCAGTCGATGGAGCTTTCAATCGGTGTCCTCGTTTCCGAAAGTTCGTTTCCATACAGCGGGTAAAACACTTCCATTCTTAATGTATCTCGTGAGCCAAGACCGCATGGGGCAACGCCGTTTGAAATCAGTTTTTTCCAGAGTTCAATACCTTCTTTTTCTGGCAGAAGAATTTCAAAACCATCTTCGCCGGTATAACCGGTTCTGGATAAAAAATACGGATGGTTATGATTTTTAAATAGCGTAAATTCATAAAAAAATAAATCCTGAAAATCGGCATCGCCGGATGTCAGGATTTTTTTTAGTTCCATTTCGCTGTTTTTTCCCTGAAGCGCCATTAAAACATAATCTTTGTAGGGTTCGATTTGAACTGAAGCGAATTTTTCCTCTTTCCATTTGTTTAAATGTCGGATAACTTTTTGAGCATTGGAGCTGTTCGCCAGCAAAATATACTTTAAATCATTGATTTTATATATGGTGATATCGTCCAGAAGCCCCCCCTGTTCCGAGGTAATGGCATTGTATTGCACTTTGCCAGATTCAAGATTTGCAACATCGCGGCAGGTTAGATAATTTAAAAAACCTGTTAAGTCTTCCGGGTTTTTGCCTGAAATTAAAATGGGCGCCATATGCGAAATATCAAAAATTCCACAATTGTTTCTTACGGCAGTATACTCGTCTCTAATTCCCGAATAAAGTACCGGCATATCGTAACCGGCAAAATCAACCATTCGGGCTTTGAGCAAAAGATGTTCTTCGTGCAGAGGTGTTTTTAACATTTTATTTTCCTTTTTTATTCCGGGTAACCAACTTCATAAACATCGATAATTTTGGGGGAACCGGACGGATCTTCGGTTACAAGTTGGCCGTACTGGTTGATGCCAGAAAGTGGATATTTTTTTTTTATAATTTTTCCGTTTTCCATTATGGAGACAAGATTCGCAGCTCGATCCATATAGGTTGTAAACTCAATTATGATTTTTTCAGGCAAGGGTACTGTGAAGCCCGACAGATATTCGCGCATTTCATTCATAATCTGATTTAAAAGTTCTGTGGCTTCATAATCTTTATTTGAAATTTGCTTCAGGGAGGTTACTGTGTTGGCCCATTCCCGGGGGATCATGTTATCGTGCAGGTTTAGTCCGATTCCAATGATGATGTTTGCATTGCCATTTTCAACCATTTCAGTCAGTATGCCGGCCAGTTTTTTCCCTTCAAATATAATATCGTTGGGCCATTTAATCAACAACTTTTGGCCGCATATTTTGTGCAAGATGGATCTGAGGGCAAGGCCTGCATATATGGTTACCGCAGAAAGGCGAGAGGTTGAAGGCGGCCGGAAAGTAAAGGAAAATGCAAGGTTGTCACGTCCGCTGATCCATGAGCGTCCATAACGGCCTCTGCCGCTGGTTTGTTCTTTCGCCCGTACGGTGTAGTAGGGAACAGTCCATGTTTCCGGATGATTTTTCAGGTAGGTGTTGGTAGAATCTACTGTCTCAAGACATATATAGGGAAAGGTAAAACTCATGGCATATTATATATCAGCGGCTTTTTCCAGGATTTTCCATGATATCTTCTTTTTCCCATAAAAAATATCTGAAAACAAAGTAATGCCATAAAAAAGGATAAACAGCAATTAAAAAGTTTAAATCAGTTTTCCAGAAAAGCACAATGACCCATATAAAAAATACGATAAACAGAAATATAGCTGAAATGAGCCATTTTTTGATCAGGTTCCGGATCGAGTTGTTGACGTGGCCATAATTGTAGTGCTTTAATATTCCGCGCATGGCAAGCGATTCTTTCCGGGTTTCATTTTTTATTTGAACCAGCAAATAAATCCACAGGACTGAAATCAAAATTGTTGCCGCAGTTAATATATATACCATAATTTTCTCTTTGCCCGAAGGGAGATTTGAACTCCCACAGGATAACTCCTACTGGAACCTGAATCCAGCGCGTCTGCCAGTTCCGCCATCCGGGCTTTTTACTATGCAGAAATGAAGTTAAACCGACAGGGTCAAGTAGAATCCTGTAAAATGTGTAAGGGGCGCCGAAGAACGGCGTTTGTAAGGGTATACGGTCGGGAATCTCCATGAACGCCGTTTGCAGGCAGGGGAAAAACTTTTCCCCTCATTATTTTTTTATTTTGTTGACGCCGATAGATATCGATAGTAAATTAACGAATTGGCAATGACATGAAAGATGAAACAAATCGGCAAATCGGCAAAGTTTTGGAAGCCAATGAATTTATCAAGTCTGTTGATACCAAGGCAATCCTGATCAAGATCAACGCATTAAACGCTCTTTTCCTTGCCATACGTTCCGAAGAGCATTTGCGCGGCTATATTGTCGTCACCGATGAATTTAACCGGTTTACCGATGAATTGAGCCGTTTTGTGGATAAACTTCGCGACCTGATTTTCAAAAATGTTGTTATTATTTCCACTCAACTCAAGCTTCACAACAGGAATGTTTTATACACCAAAGCATTTCAATTGAGCGCGACGGGCGATTCAGGCAATATTATCCATGATATTGTACAGAAAAATGAAAAAATGCTGGCCGAGCATGACCGGGAAATCGAAATATTCTTTTCTGATCTCGTGCATTTGTTAAAAGGGAACGAAAGGCTTGTTCTTCGCGGCGACATGCTTGCCATGCAGGCCAAAATCGAAGGCGCGTACTCTATAAAATCCAGGGATGTATTCCGGGATGTGGCGGAAAGTTTTCAAAAGCATATTATCGATATTCGCGACTCCCTTCAGCATTTAAGTAAAATTCTTGGAAAAAAATAGTTCGTTCAGAAAATCAACAGGAAGTAAAAATGAAACAATTGCGATTTATTTACACCGAAAAAAATCATAAATGGGGAGTAGTTTGTCGCGATCCGTCAAGGGCTTCATACATGATTGATACCAATGAATGTATCGTGATTGACGGGGACGAAGGACTTATTACAGATCCAGGGGGGATGGAGATTTTTCCTTCCGTATTTTCCGCGATTGGGTCTGGATTTAATCCGAAGAATATTAAAACCATTTTCTCATCTCATCAGGATCCGGATGTTATATCTTCGCTTACGCTGTGGCTGGAATTAAATCCCGATCTTAAATGTTACATCAGCCGCTTATGGACAACTTTCGTTCCTCATTTTGGCGGCGACGATAAAACGCTGGTTGGTATTCCCGATGAAGGAACCACGCTGTCTGTCGGGACTGTAAAACTAAAGGTTGTTCCGGCTCATTATTTACATTCGTCCGGAAATTTTCATCTCTATGACTCGCGGGCAAAAATTTATTTTAGCGGAGATGTGGGGGCGGCTATCTTGCCTGAGGGAGCTGATTTATATGTTAAAAATTTTGATGAACATATTAAAAGCGCCATCGGGTTTCACAAACGCTGGATGGGTTCCAATGAAGCAAAAGACGACTGGTGCAAAAGAGCATCCGAACTGGAAATAGATATGATTATACCCCAACATGGGGCTATTTATCAGGGCAAAGATGTACAGCGTTTTATCAACTGGTTCTCAGAATTAAGAGTGGGATTATTTACATCCGCTCCGGATATTTCAGAGGCCGCTGTAGAGGACAAATCTGAAAAAATTGCGACTCCGGCGGATATGGCAGATGACAGTAGCGAAATAATAGAAATTGGTGGTATACCAAACGTCGCGGCTCAGACAGCAACGCCCGAAATTGCTGAGACGGATCATTCCGATCTGGAGGCCTTGATGGAAGATAATGCGCGTTTGAAAAAAAAGGCTGATCAGGATACCATGCAGAAAAAAAATTCTTTTATAAACAAAATTAAAAAATTTTTTAGCCGAAAAGAATAATTTATTTTTTTGATTTTCAGCAATATGGCGCTTCTTAAAAAGAAATTTTTGCCCTGAGCGAAACAATGAAGGCATCTGCCAAAGATGGGTCAGTTCCAGGGTTTAGGACATACTGGGCATCCGGCTGAATGGAAAACCATGGATTTGCCTGGATTTTATAGGTGAGCTCAATGGAGGTTTCCTGCGTGTCTGTTGGCGAGCCGGTTGAACTTTGATAGGATTTGGAATTAATTACGCTCGTTACGCCGAGACCAAGTTCATCATCATTTCTTCCCCAGAGCGCTCCTGATAAATAAATGCCGCCTGAAATGTTCCATGCAATCTGGTAAATCTCCGGATTGGCCATGCCGGCGCGCGTAAAAAGGGAAAAATTTTCTCCGATGTTTTTCTCAAATAAAACATAGGATCCATATCCAGTTGCATTTATATTTGAAAAATTTTTTTCCTGTTGTGTGTACATCCAGCCTCCGGCGGCAATCTTTATGTTTTTTTCCACTTCATATCCGGTTTCCGCAATAAGCAAAAGTCCCTTTGCAAAAGAAAAATCTATATATGTTATGGATGGGTTTCCGGGATTTCCGGCAATGGCATTGTATCCGGCGAAGTTAATGTAAAAGTGTTCAACAGGCACGACTTTCACCTTGAGCGCTGGCGCGGTACTTGGAAATATGGACGGGCCGTTGACTCCGGTTTGGGACAGATCTGCGCCAACGCCAAACGAACTGTTTATAAATAGTCCGGAAGATTCGGTCACATAATTCTCGCTGTTTAAGTCATGCAGTCCAAGCAATAAGCTTATTTTCCCGTCCAACAGGGATTGCCTGACCCATGCCTGATACAGTTTAAAATAATTCATGCCTGCTTCAATGTTGCTCGTTGCCTGAAGATCGCCCACAAGCTCCGATGGCGATTGACCGTGTCCTCCAAGTCCGTAGAAATAAATTTCTCCTCCTGACCAGCCCATCGCTTTCTCCATATCCATGTCGAGAGTTATGTCCAGATTTCCCAAAACCGCATAACCCTTTGCCAAACCGCCCATAGCGTTATATGCGCTTTCATTGGTGTAAATCATTTCCAATATTAAGCCTTGGTCGCTCATTTTCTGGCGAAATCCGCTCCAGTCGCCGGTTAGATAATTTCCGGAAATCTTCCCGGATCCATCTTCTGGTTGAGCAGGCTGGGCGTCGGGAAGAGCAACGTTTTCTTTATGAATATCAGTATTTTCAGGAGCGACCGTATTTTCTGGAATTGTGGGGGTTTTCTTTTGAATATCATCACCTTGAGGCACTGCAGCTTTTTCTGGAGGAGTGGTGTTTTGCTTTTGAATATCATCACTTTGAGGAACGATAGTATTTTCTGGAGATGTGCTGTTTTGTTTTTGAATATCAGTATTTTCAGGAGCGGCAGTATTTTCCGGAGTTGTGGTGTTTTTCTTTTGAATATCATCACTTTGAGGCACGGCAGTATTTTCTGGAGGAGTGGTGTTTTGCTTCGGGATGTTACTGTTCAGGGGAACAACGGTTTTTTCGGGAGTCGCAGTATTTTGGGGTACAATTTTTTCCTTTAATGTATCATTTTTTTCAGGAGCCGGTTTTTTTACCGGAATTGCAGTTTTTTGTGGAACAGTTTTTCGTTTTTTTGGAAAATATTTTTTGGCAGGTTTTTTATGTTTTTGAACGGGCTTTTTTTTTCGAGGAGTTTTTCGTTTTTTTAATTTTTTTTTTTTGGTGTTTTATATTT
>JAOUFE010000128.1 GCA_029858425.1 Spirochaetia bacterium
GGGAACTTGCAAACATAATCATTACATCGGTTGATCAAAACGGTTTTACCAATGAAAACCATGACACCATCGCATTATCCAATGGATTTTCGAGGAAGGAATCATCGCAGGTTGTAGAGTTTTTTTTGGGTATTGAGCCTCGGGGAGTTTGCGCCAGAGATATCTGGCAGAGTCTGGAATGGCAGGCAAAGTTCAGATATCCAGGGGATATGGTTTTACTGGATCTGATTGCTATTTTCCAACAGGGTAAAAAGGAAATTCAGGAGCTTGATTCAGAAACATTGCAGGATTTGGAAGAATACTTAAAGATTCCATCTTCACAAATTATGGATGCCATTCAAAAAATAAAATCGCTTGAGATGAATCCAGCTGTTCAGTTCAAAGTTTTTGATCAAAATTATATTTTTCCTGAAATTATATATTCTGTGAAAAATGACACAATTCAAATAAATTTTTCCAACCCATTGTTGCCCGATGTAACCCTTAATGACGATCTTTTATCAAATCTGCAAAACGATAAAAACATTAAAATGTGGAAACTAATGTACCACGATGCAAAAAATTTGATAAAAAGCATTGAATTTAGAAAAAGCTCAATGATAAAAGTGGCAAAAATTATTGCGCTCAGACAAAAACTATATTTTCTAAAGGGGGAAAAATATTTAAAGCCTATGAATTTAAAAGATGTGGCCCAAATAACCCAGTTAAATATTTCAACGGTATCACGAATTATGAAAAATAAATACTGTATTACCCCCTATGGTATTTTTCCGCTGGCTTATTTTCTTGTTAAAAAAATGAAATCTGTAGACAGCGAAAATCTCAGCGCAGGGGATTTAAAAAAGTCCATAATGTATATAATAGAACACGAGAATCATACAAAGCCGCTTTCGGATATATTAATAGCGGAAAAGCTGCATGAATTTGGATTTAACATTCAGCGACGAACGGTAACAAAATACAGAAAATTACTACACATCCCGTCTGCAAAACAAAGAACGGTTTTACATTAAAAGTAATTTAAATTATTCACCCAGGTTGTAGTTGTTTATATTGTAATAAAAAAGGAAGAGATGTATGAACATAGCGTTTTATTTTAAAAACCTTGAGCCAACAGATGCCATCAAGGAATATTGTCGTGAAAAGATTGGTAAAATTAAAGATAGACTGCACCATATTGAGGCTGTTGATGTTCGATTTAAACTACTAAGACAAAACCAGGTCTGCGAAATTACAGTTCATGGCGATGCCACGGTTTTCCATGTGCAAAAGCAGGATAAGGATTTATATGCCTCTATTGACGCCGCCGTAGATATCTTAAATATTCAGATCGACAAATACCACAAGAAAATTGACCAAAAAGGCAGCGCCCTGGATGCCATTCCTGTTCGAGAACATGGCGCCACACAAGAAGAATTTATGATTCATGTATATGAAGCGCCAGCAAAGCCCATGACTGATATTGAAGCAATTCTTCAACTACAGCAAGAGAAGTTCAAATTTCACATGTTTCATCATATAGATGAAAAAAAGTATTCGATGGTTTTTGCGCGTCCGGACGGAAATTATTCATTTATTTATCCAACCAAAGAATTAGGCCAATATGAAGAGAAAATAGTTAAATTAAGAGAAAACTCATTAAAGGACATATCGCTGTCGCTCTATCCTGTTTCTATATTATCTGTTTCGGAAGCCATTGAGCAGCTTGGTGAAAATCATCTTGAATATCTGGCTTTTGTAAATGAAGAATCCCACAGGCTGAATATTCTGTTTATTTCGAAATCGGGCGATCTGGCTATAAAGAAACCCGTTTAAATTTCTGACGCCGGACATTGGCTATTCAAGAAACAGCCCGTGCAATCGGGTTTTCTTGCCATACAAAAGCGGCGTCCATGGAAAATCATGTACAGCGAAATATCGTGCCAGCATTCTTTTGGTACGACATTCATCAGGTCTTTTTCGATTTTTGCAGGAGATTTCTCTCGTGTCCATCCAAGCCTGAAGGAGAGTCTTTTTACATGCGTATCCACCACTATGCCAACGGATTGATGAAAAGCGCAGTCCATAATTACATTGGCTGTTTTACGTCCGATGCCGGGCAATTTCAGTAGTTGTTGAAAATCTCCGGGTATAAATCCGTTGTATTTTTCTGTAACCTCAACAGCAAGATTGCGTATATTTTTTGCCTTGTTTTTGTAAAAGCCTGTAGAATACACTATTTTTTCTATTTGGTTTAAATCGCCCTTTGCAAGCGAAGCCATATCCGGAAAAATTTTAAACAAATGTGGAGTTACCTTGTTTACCTGATTATCTGTAGTTTGCGCCGAAAGCACAACGGCAATAGCCAGTTGTTCGGTGGTTTTAAAATGCAAAGGTGTTTGCGCAACTCCATAATATTTTTTAAATTTTTCAAAAATGCTCAAGATATTTTCTTTACTATTGTATTTTATGTTCAATGCCAAATCCGGTTATTATTTACTGTTTGAGATTTCCTGCTCAAGCGAGTTTTTTAAATACTCCAGCTCTTTAAGAATTTTATCTTTTTCGTCAAGACTTTTCGCATCATTGTACTGCTTTATCAGGATCTTCAACCGTCCAATATCTTTGTTAAAATCAGATGCGCCAAGGGAAAACTCTGTGGTGTAAAATTGACAAAAAAACAAGTAATGAAGAGTTGGGCTGTATCCCCCTGTTTTTATGTCTTTGGAGCGAATATGAATATAGTAACGTCCGGGCTTCAGATTCATATTTATTTGAATTTCGCCTGCCATCGGATAGACTTTTTCGCGGGGTTCGTATTCCGGAGTATTGGTGATTTCAGCGTAATATTCCAGAGGAGCAATATTATTAACAGAGAAATGAACGCCATTGCCGGAAACAACGTTGGGCGATATTTCATCCAGCATGGAAATCTCCGGAGTTTTCAAGCTGAATTTCAGGAATACCGGAATATGATAAATCACCGATTCCTGCCCGGCAACGACATCCATGGATTGAATATGCAAATAAAAATTTCCATCGGACGGCAATCTGGCGGTCAGCCTGTTTTCATTCAGTCGGTATTCGGGTAACGGAGGAGAATTTTCTTTCCCGTCAATTATATATCGGTATTGAAAATTCTTGTTTTGAGGAAAACTTTTCCAGGTAAACAATACTTCGGGATATCCGTTTTTCATATTTACAATCCAGTCAAAATTATTTAGCGTTGGCATGTTTTCATTCTCACGATTTAAATATACCTGTTTTGCTGCGCTGGATTCAAGCCACACATTTTGGTTTGCAATTTGTCCAGGAACTACATCATTAGCATCGATCATGGGTCGTTCTTCAATGATGCCTCCGTCAGGACGACGGATATCGCTGCTTTTATAAATATATATTTTCTTGCGATCCGGGGTGGGCATAAAAAGAGTCATGCTATTTTCTTTTATGTATAAATCCAGTTGCTTTACATATACTAAAGCCGGGAGGCTTGACAACTTACTGGCTATTGCTTTATTTTGGGCAATGTAAACCTGCCATAAATTTCCTCTGATGTCAATGGCCAGCATGGTGATCTGGTTATTGATTAAAATAAACCGGGCAACAAGGGGTAAAAACGGAATTTCATAGGACTCAACCAATCCTTTTTGCCATAACCTGATATATGACTTCATAGCGCTCCTCGCAAGCACATATGCGGAAAGGGTGGACCAGTCCAAAAAACTGGCAATAAAAGGAGCGCTCTCCAAAAATATCGTTTGCTGCCTTTCATCAAACCATATGGATACCCTTTTTTGATTTCCAGAATTTTTGACAAACAGGAATGCAGGTCTTCTCCCCTGACCGAAACGAATATCCAGATCATCTGTAGCATCATCAAGGGCAATCATATCTTTTTCAACCACCCCGTAGCTTTTATCAAATACCGCATATTCAAGTTTTCTTTTTTGATTATTCCAGGCGGTTATAATTAAAGCATCGCCAAATGGAAACATTTTCACATGATCCGGATTTACCGTTAGAGAATATATTTTTTTTTCGGTAATTTTACCGGAATCTGTTGTATAAGAGAAAACATCGCCCCCTTTATACCCATAAAATGTGTCCTCCCAGCAAAATATGCCGCTCTTTATTATTTTAGTGTCATACAACGGCCAACCCTGGGCTCCAGATATGCCTTTAACCATTTCGGAAGAAAAGAATACATATATTAAAATTACCAAAAATTGCAATTTTGTCATCTATACTTACCAAGATAAAAGATAATTTTTTTCCTATATAAAACCATGATTACGAGGGCAAACCCGGCAAGCAAAAAATACAAAATATTATTCTGCAAGAGAGTATCCCCCTTAACCACAAAACGTAAATAAGAATAATTGCTTTTCCGGTTTGCGTGTTCATTTTTAAAAACGGGTTTTACGCTAATATAATAAATTCCGGCAGCCAGATCATATATACAGACAGGCTCCTCAATATAGTTTAGCTCGCCTTCGGGCAATTGCGGAGTTGCCGATATTTGATAGGAATAACCCGACAAAAGCGGTTTGTATCTTTCAGGGAGTGAAAATGAAACCCTGTACAAACCGCGGTCAACGTGCAATTCGATATCCGGTTGAATTTCTTCAATTAAACCCGTACTGTTATCGTATTGTCTGGTAATAATTTCCTGCCCTCTGGCAACGTATTGAGTTTTGGTTTCTTCAATACCCGGATTGCGATACTCAAGGTGAAAATTTCTAATACTGCTTTTCGAGTGATCCTGATATTCAAGCCTGATAGAAAGTGTGTATAAACCCCATTTGTAAAGCGGCATGGGAATTTTCGCTTTGTAGAGGCCATCTGCTTTGACAAGATCTATTTTTTTCCCGTGAACAACTGGATCCTCCGGATATGCCGACAATGAAGCAAATGCAAAAAGCAATTTTTTTTCAGGATTATTTATCTGGATCGAGATGTCTGTAAAGTCTGACTGAATTTGGCCATTTTGTATGCTGGTTTCAATATGAAAATCATCATAGTCCCCGGGAATAACATTGATTTTGTATGAAACAACCGGGGAAGTTTTTCCGGTTTTATCTACTGCCTGGACAAGAAAATAGTATTCACCTTCATTTAAATCCGGAAAAACAAGACTGGTGGATTCTGTGAAATTTGCGAGTTTCGCCCCACGATTGGCGGACAACGTATAGTAATATCCTTTTAAACCGATATCGTCAAGACCGGAATAAGTTACTTTAAATTCATTTTTTTTCTCCGGGATATTCTCTGCATGCGTGGATGATTTAATTTCGGCCAAAACAGGATTTGCGGTGTCTATGGAAAATGCATAAGTATATACCGGAGATTCATTGCCCGCCTTATCTTTGTATCGCAGATGAAAATAATAATTTCCTCCGGGGAGCCCCTTTTTAGTAATGCTGTTTGCGTTGCCGTTTAAATTGTAAAAGTCGGGAGCAGAATCCGGGCGACTGTCCAAAAGATAGGCATATCCATTTATTCCGGAAGGCTCACTAAATATTCTCCAGTTTAAGATAACATCGGTTTGCACAGAAACAGTATTTTGCGGATGCGTAGAAGAATAAATTTCAATGGGCGATGTTTCGCGGTCTGCCCTAATACGGTATAAATTATTGTTGTTTACAAAAAACAAAAAAATATTATCTCCAAGGTTTAACAAGAGTGGGCCAACTGCACCTCCTGCCAAACCTGTAACCTGATGTTCCCGCGCAAACGGTGTATCATCTTCGTTTAGATCAATAAATTTTGAAAATATTTGAGAGGGATTTACTCTCTCATCAAGCCATGCAATTACTCTTCCGGTATTGCTGGAATATGCAATGGATGGCTGATAGGTATTGGATAAACTGTTGCTTACTTTTTGTTGTTTTTTCAAATCCGGAGAATAATATATCTGCCAGTTTTCCTTTTCGTTGGATTGCCAGACCAGTTCAGCTTTTTTTTGGGGGTTGGCATACAGGGAAGGAGAAAAGTCATTATTACTGTTTTTTGTAATGCGCTCAGGCGTTGAAAATGTGGATCCCAGATTCGTGGATTTAATATAAAACAATTCGTCGGTAAGGGTATCATTTTGTTTGCTTTGATAAACAATATGAATAATTCCGTCTTTAAACAATATGGATGGGAAAAAAGCGCCTCTTCCCACAGATTCAATATTGGATATTATATAATTCATGTCATTAAAACTGTCATTTTTATACAAATAGTGAGCAAGTGAAATTTTTCCCTGAGGCGCTTTGACCTGAAGAAAAAGATGAAAATTTTGATTATCATCAACAAATACTTCCGGTTGAAAGACTTCAGAATTTTGCATTCTTAATTCATCATTTTTCTCAATGGCGAAGGAATTTTTATTGATTAGAATATATTTTATTTTCATCCCGCGTCCGATTAACGAGGGTTCTTGCCAGAAGACCATGATATATTTTGCAGAAACCGCCACAACTGGACTCATTGAGAATATGACCCCGGTTACGGGAATACGCATGTCATAAAGTTTTAAAGTTTTTTTGACTTGACCGATTTCATCCAGTACAATGGAAAAACTCTGCGACGCATTTCCAGGGGTTTCGATTCTTCTGGTATAGACGACGTACATAATACCCGATCTATCAACGGTAACCCGGTATTCATGAATACTGGTTTCCAGCAACTGTGGATCATACCATCCAACGGCAGCCTGAATCGACGATATCGAAAGAATAATAAAAACCAAAGCAAAAACCATTATTGACTTTTTGATTTTCTGGTTTCGTGAACTATGGTGAAGGTAGAGCTGAAGCCCACCTGTGGCTGCATTGACTTTCATTTCACCAGGTTATATTGTCAGCTCCAGACCTTCATATGCCGTTTCAATCTCAAGTGGATGCAGAGGAGCCATCAATTCTTTGTATTTCAACGCCTGTAATGTCATGGCATCCATTTTATCGTCGGTATAGGATGGATCGTGGTGAAAAAGAATTAATTTTTTTACGTTGCTTTTTATTGCAATATCCGTAGCAATATGCGCGGAGCTATGCCCCCAGTCTATTCTTTGAAGCGACTCTTCAAAAGTATACTGGGTATCAAACACGAGAACATCGGCATCTTTAAAATACTCAATGTATTGGACAATATCATGCATTACTTCAAGATTGAATTCCGCATCGGAGCAAAAAATAAATGTTTTATGTCCTTTGTCGGTAAATTTGTACGAATATGTTGTTCCAGGATGCCGGACAGCCTTGCTGGTAACAATAATGCCATCAATTGCCATTTCCACCCCTTCAGGAAGAAAATGATATTCTTTTTGTATATCCAGATCGTCAAATTTAATGGGGAAATGTGTTGATGGAGTTTGATATTGCAGACGTTCCCTGATATTCTCAAAAGAGGAATAGATGTGAACTTTGTTGGATGGGACAAAAAAAGGACCGAAAAACATCATCCCCTGTATGTGATCCCAGTGAGTATGCGTAAAAAACATTCGAAGAGTAGCTCCATTTCTAAA
>JAOUFE010000016.1 GCA_029858425.1 Spirochaetia bacterium
AATGGCAGAACTTGCTGGATATATTTCAACAAAAAAACTGGATTACATATGATTCTTCCGGATTTATCATTACTGCCGAAGGGTTGAACTTTTCCGCCAGCATGATTGAAATGGCGTATGAACTACCGCCGAATATGCTTTAAATGATATTTAAAACGAACTCAGGGATATCTGGAGGGTAGCGCACAACCCAGCCCTGAGCAAAGCGATCTTCGGCTAACCTTTGGTTCACGAAGGGCGCGTGTGCGCGAAGGGAGGCGAAGCCTCCCTTTATAAACAAAAAATGAATTTTAAAATAATAAATTAACCGACACAGAAGCCAGAGGCTCGATTTTTACTCTGCGGCCGACAGGGAAATAAATGCACCGGACGCCGCCGGTAACGGGAACGGGCAGGTCAAATAAATTTAGCGTGACAAGAAAATCTGCTCCGCCATATTGCGGGTCTGTGAAAGTGTCCGGCTTTGTCCAGACGCGCTCATAAAAAAAGTTCAGGCTGATCTGCCGCAAATAAACAATGTGAAATATATTGAAATCCGGATAAAACAGGGGCAAAAAATAATCCAGGGAAATCAAATAGAGTTCATTGTGCAAATTGAAATCTTCTGCGCGCATGGCGTTATCGGGGGAAATAAAAAGATTGTTGATATTATTTTGCCGATAGCCGCTAAAGCGCAAGGTTATTTTATTGTTATTGAAAAACCCCGGTACTTGAATATATGCACCAGCGCCGGTTAGCCAACCGCTGCCGTTAAATAATGAAATTTGCGGATAATATTTGCTGTTGATTCCCCATTTAAAATACGGGTAGTCAAACAACCGCGGATTCCCCTTTAGGGAAAAGTCATACCGAAAAGAAAGAGCGCTGGAAAATTCTGCGGTATTATTTAGCACATTATAACCGGTATCAATACCCGGCTCAATAGTTTGACTTAACGGGCCTCTGGAAACAGTCACAGGCAGCGATATATCCATATAAGCGGTTTTTTTTGCCGGTACGGTTACGGTGTTGGACAGGTCGGCGTAATAAGAATACGGAAAATCAACAATCCCCCCAAAATTGAATTGCGGGAACCAGCCGAGATACGTCCACTGCGCCGCGGCGCGGTTGCTGGATTTCTTCATATTGTATGTATAAAATAAAGTAACAAAATGAGTTTGCAGTTTGTTTGACGAAATAAAGGCTGCCTCAATATTATCAACAGAAACAATGCTGCGGTTAAAGAAGTCTATTTGCGGACCAATGTAACGGCTGTGGAAATTTAAAAAGTTTGCCAATCCAGAGTATGGAGAAACCGGAAAGTTTTTTTCAGGAGCATTATCAAGAATGCCGGTGTTATAGTCCGACCGGGAAGGATCAGTATTTTTAAACGGCGTTGCGGGGACTTCCGGCTCTTCGTTGCTCCACCTGGTCGGGTCATATTTCATTTGCGCTATTTCGTGACCCATTCTGGTAAAATTGCTGTAATAAAGATATTTTCCGTCGGGAGTGACAAAGGGTTGAAAAGCTCCCAAAAGAACGCTGGTTACCTGCTTTAGTTCGCCGGTATTTATGTTCAGCGCATGAATGTTGTCGATTCCGCTGATGTCCAGATTAAATAAAATATTATCGTTAAAAATATACGGATCGCTGATTTGATGCCGCAGCGGCTTCATGTTTCTGATTATTTTTTTTTGATTTAAATCATAAATTATTATAGCTTTTCCGCTGGTCGTGCTTTCGAGAATGGCAATCTTGTCGAGGCTGTTTCCCCATCGCGGCGTTTGCCAGAGGGAGCCGTCCGGTACTTTTATTTTTTCAATTATAGACGATTTTATTGCATCCAGAATGACAAGATAGGAATCTCCGGTAATTTCATATTCAATGCAGGCAATGTTTTTATCGTCGATAGAAACTGATGGCGCAAACAGGCGTCCATTTAACCGGATTTTTTTTACGTTGCGCGATGCCGTATTATAAACAAAAATTGCCGATGTACTTTTATCCCAGCGGATATCCGGTTCTTCTTCTGACCAGATTAATGTGTTTTTGCCTGCGTTTAAATTGCCGGTAAGATATCCTGTAAATGCAATTACCTGTTCCGGTTTTCCGGAAGATATTTTAATGATTGCCCCGGCATTAAATTTTCCGGTTTTGTAGGCGTAAAGATTTTTCTCTGCTGAAGGGATTACCGGCGATTTGTATTCAGTATAAAAGGATCTGTCTTTTTTGGGTATGGTCGTATAATCTGTAAGATGTACGCCATCCATTTGTTTTTTCCAGCCGGCCTGGAGAAAAGACATAAGCTCGTCATAGTTTTTAAAAAGACTTTTCCCTGTTTTGCTGTGTACACCCAGCGCAAATGAGTATGGACCGGTCAGTACATCCCATGACGAGCTAAATGATAATATTTTATCAAAAATGTCATCCCCATGCTGATTTCTCAGGCGAGCATTCAGTAAATACCCAAGTTCGTAAATATTGGGGTAAACTGCATAATTGGAATTTAAATATGCCTGTGAGTAGTCAGGAATTTCGTCGTTTAAAAGCATCGCTCTTGTGAGCATCGAAAATGATGCAATTTTACCCCGTCCAAAATTTGTTACTGCGGTCTCTGTGTATACGGCATCGCCTTCCATGAACCATCCCGGTGCTGAAAGCCCTATTCCGGCAGCAAGGCCAATGTCTCCAAAGAGAAAACTGAGTACCCGGTTAAACCCATGATTGAGTTTGTTAAATTGCGCCGCATGCCGCAGTTCATGTGAGGCCAGAAGTTTTATCCAGTCGTTGTAAAAAAGAGAATAGGTATTTGCCTGCGGAGGAAGAGAGTAAAACATGCTGTAAAAAGGAGCAAGAGTGACAAAACCATTGGAAAACGCCGTTTGATTGTTAAAAATAATGGAAAGTTTATAATCATTGGGTACCCCCAGAGATTTATTTATATGGTCATAACTTTGATCAAGCATGGAGGCAATGCTTTTTGCCTTCTTGGAAAAAGTTTCGGGAAAAATCAGTTCATAATGGTCGCTGTCTATTTTTTGGAAGTTATTGTCAGGAGCCATCTGTGAAAAAAGACCTTGTGGCCATAAATCATAAAGAACAAACAATGCAAGAAAAAAATTCCAAAATGGTTTTTTACAAAACACACGCAAGAAAACCGAAGAACCCTGCAATGTAAATTGAAATTTGAGATTGCAGTTAGGCTAATTTAAATCATTCTGACTGAATATTGAGGTTCATGCCCAGGCTCGTTTCCTTGAACTCAATCCCGAAATTCAGAGATAAAGTAGTTGATAGTCTATCTGAATATTCAAGAGTCGACGTAATGTTAAAATGGGTAAAAAAATTGCTTTTCCGGAGGGATCATTCCAGTCCGGACGATATATTAAAATATCCAGCCGGAAAAAGGTATTATTCTGACTTTCATAATATCAGAAAAAATTATATTGACCTTGATGCACAAAAGGTTATCGGGAGGTTAAATCAATTTGGTTATAAAGCGTATATTGTTGGAGGATGCGTACGCGACCTGTTATTGAATCGACGTCCAAAAGATTATGATATTGTGACAAATGCAACGCCGGTTGAAGTTAAGAAAATTTTCGTAAACAGCCGTTTAATCGGCAAACGCTTTAGAATTGTACATGTCGTATTTAAAAACAACAAAATCATAGAAGTATCTACCGCACGATCATTGCCTTCAAGCCGAAAAGATGCTCGGGATGAGTCGGAGCTTTTGCTTATTCGCGACAATGAATTTGGTACTTTTAAAGATGACGCAGCACGCAGGGATTTTACTATAAATTCTCTTTTTTTTGATCTGCGCAATGAAACCATCATTGATTATACCGGGGGTTATGAGGATATAAAAAATAAAATTGTGCGTATTATTGGCAGCGAAAATATTTCCCTGCCCGAAGATCCTGTGCGAATGTTGCGAGCGGTAAAATTTGCCAGTACTTTGAATTTTCAAATTCACGCAGATCTTGAAAAAGGAATTCGAAGATATCGCAAGTTGATTCAAACAGCATCCGCTCCGAGATTGCACGAGGAATTTAATAAAATATTTCGTACGGCGCATACGGCTGATATTTTTAAAAAAATGGCGGAACTGGGTTTGTTTGATTCTCTTTTTCCAGATTTGGGAAAAAAATGCAAAGAAGATCAGGAATGGCCTAAAAGCTTTGATACAAGTTTTCTGGGAAAATGTCTGCGCATTGGCGACAGGATGATTTCTGAACATGAAGACATTAATACGACCGTATACTTTGCGCTCATGGGAAGCGTTTTTATGCTGGATCTTTTCAACAGCAATCCGCGCGACCGGGGTATAGAACGCGAAATAAAAAACAGGATGGAAATTGTTTCAAAAGATCTTGGACTCACCCGCAATGAAAGCGAGAGAATACTGCAAATCTACAATGCCCAGAGGCAATTTTATCAGGAGCAGCTCGAAAACAGAACATGGGTAAGAAATTTTAAAAACAAGATATTCTTTCAGGAGGCTTTTATCGTCTATAAAATTTCAGTTCGCGCCAATGATGACGATCAGGGAATTCAGAGGGCGCTTTTCTGGGAAATTGGAATGCGAAAAAAATTGCAATCTGCTATCCGAAAAGTAGTCAACAAGGGACTGGAAGATCATTCGTTGAACATGAACGCAGATCGCAGTACGTCGCGGCCTGAGCGAAAGAGATTTTATCGTAAACCCAGAAATCATTAATCGGGAAAATAAATTCAATGGTATTATTTCGGGTATTGTTCTACATTTTAATGGGTTATTTGATAATTCAAATGATTAGATTTGTGCTAACAGCCCGTACTGTCATAAAAGGCGGAACCAGATTCCAGGACAACAAGCGAACTCCAAAGGAAAAAGATATTTCAAGCGTGGCTCGGATTCTCGATGAAACCAGACTTGACAAAGGGCAAAAAAAATCAAAAAAATAAACAAGGACAATTATGGAAAGTAATGCGGATAAAATCAGGGAAATTCTAAAAGGGGTTCGATATGCCAATGCCGGTACCGATATAGTCTCGGACGGTTTGGTAAAAAATATTCATACCCAGGAAGATAAACTTGTAATTGAAATTGAAGCTGGCGGAGAACGCGGCGAACTTTTAGCCCTTGAGGCTCATGTTAAAACTATTCTCTCGAAAAACAATGTTCCTGTTGAACATATAAAAGTAAAATTTATTCAGGTTGAAGGAGCTCCTCCGGTGTCGCCGCTTGTCGGAGTCAGAAAGCTTGAAAACATCAAACACATCATTGCTATCGGCTCGGGTAAAGGCGGGGTTGGTAAATCTACGGCTACCATGAACATTGCTGCAACCATGGTTAAAATGGGTTATAAAGTGGGTATTCTTGACGGTGATATTTACGGCCCATCCATTGGCCGTATGGCTGGTTATGAGTCTACGGTTCCCGTAAAAATTGAAAATGAAAAAATTATTCCTGTAAAAAAACATGGAATTAAAATGATTAGTTTTTCATTTTTAATCGAAGCAAATCGAGCTATTGTGTGGCGTGGCCCGATGCTTGGAAAGGCTATCGAACAATTTTTGTTTGATATTGAATGGGGTGAACTGGATTTTTTATTAATAGATTTACCCCCCGGTACCGGCGATGTCCAACTTTCGCTGGTTCAACTTATTGATCTGGATGGAGCTGTTATTATTACAACGCCCCAGGGTGTGGCGCTTCAAGACGCCCGTCGCGCCATAGATATGTTTGACCAGGTTAAGGTAAAAATTCTTGGTGTTATTGAAAATATGGGCGAATTTATTTGTCCCCATTGCGGAAAGGGGACTCACATATTTTCTTCTGAAGGCGGAAAAACCATGGCTGGAAGTCTGGAAATTGATTTTCTGGGCGAAATTCCTTTGTCGAAAACCGTAATGGATTCAGGCGAAAAAGGATTTCCAATAACTGCCATTGACAAAGAGCATGGAGAGGCGGGCTCGGATACGCTAAGGGTTCTGGAATCCTATGAAAGCATTGTAAAAGAACTGTTAAAGAAAATTCAAAAGGATTAAAATGATTTTATCTGGCCGGGAAATTGAAAACAGATTGGGTAAGTCCATTATTATTGAACCTTACGATAAAAAAAACATAAATCCAAACTCGTATAATCTTACCCTTTCCAGTGAAATTTTGGTGTACAAAAAAAAAGAGCTTGATATGAAAGTTCCCAATGAGGTAGACAAGATTATTATTCCAGAAGAAGGAATGGTGCTTGAAACCGGTAAACTCTATCTTGGACGGACTCGCGAATATACCGAGACTTATAATCTGGTTCCCATGCTGGAAGGCCGGAGCAGCGTTGGTCGACTTGGCTTGTTTGTACATATCACAGCCGGATTCGGAGATGTCGGATTTAAAGGTTTCTGGACCCTTGAAATGATTGCTGTGCAACCCATCAGAATCTATGCCGGAGTTGGTATTTGCCAGATATTTTATCATACCATTGAGGGGCAATATGATGAATACAAGAGCAATAAATACCAGAGCAACGAGGGTATTCAGCCAAGCATGCTCTATAAAGATTTTGATAAATAGGCCGGTTGCAGGTCACGCATTTATGTGATTGTTTTAGAAAATTCAATTAATACGGACCCGGTCCCTGTTAAATATTTTTTTGCCCCCATGGGGGGCAAAAAACCAACTTCCCAGACCAGGTCAATACTCATGGATTTTTACCTAAACAATGCATTTACAGCTACAATATGGAACGTTTTGAGCCGAAAATATAGTAATAAAACTTCGTGAGCTATATACATTATGTTTTTTAAAAAACCTGTTATTAAAATTATACTATTATTATGTTTTGTTTTTTTTACTTCCGAAATATTTTCCCAGTTTATTTTGCCTGAAGATACGTATACTACACATAAAGATATGGAAGTTATCCGTGTAGAAACTTTGGGTGTGGATGTTCGCAGCATCAAGGCAAAAACCGAAAACGCAACAAAAGGCGAAGTGTTATTAACCTGGATGCCCATCAACACAAAAGATCAACTGGCCATAGTAAGAAGCGATCAACCCATTTCACGCCTGAGTCAGTTGATTGGTGGTAGAGTTCTTTCGCTTGTTGATGCGGGAAACAACAGTTATAAGGATACTGTTTCCAGCCCTGGCGATTATTATTACGCTGTTGTTTCCTATACAGGGTTGAAAAAAGAAACAGTAGTACTGAAAGCCGACGATAATTTTACAACGAGGGCGGTACACTTTGATGAAAAGGATTTTTTTTCCCCTCAAACGACCTTTAGCGAAGCGGTTACCAATATTCAAGCAGAGGTAATTGACAATAAAAGCGTCCGTATTCGCTGGAATTATGAACCGGTTCCCAATGCCTCAATATTGATCTATCGAAGCACCCGCGAGATTAAGGATGAAAAATTTTTTAAAAATGCGCTGCGCATTGGCTCGGTTCCATCCATAAACAATTACTACGACGATCAGGATGGAGCCAGCGGGAACTTTTTTTATGCGGCTATGGTCTTGAATCCATTTGGCATAGAAAAAGTATCGCTAAAGCCTGGACAAACCTATACTATTAAGCCAATCAATAAACCGGAAGTTTTGTCATCAACTGTCAGATCGATTCACGCCGAATATAAAAGCAAGAAAAATATTTTTGTAAGCTGGTCTGATCCAAATCCCGAATTTACCGACAAGTTTATTGTTTACAGAAGTTTTGATCAAATACTGTTAGAACAGGATTTGCAAAGCGCTTTAATTGTGGGTACGGTGGATCATACTTTCACCAGTTATCTGGACATGAATATTCCCAATGGGGACTGGTATTATGCTGTGTTATCCCAAAACAGGCAGGGAACGATTCAGAAGTTGTTGATTCCTGGAGAAAACTCCATGAACAAGCCGGTACCCGCTTTCAAGGAAGAAGTAAAACCAAAGCCTGAGGAAGAAAAAAAACATCAAAAAACTGAAGAATCAAATCCCGATTTAAATTATGATTTGAGGGCAGTTTCGGAGGAAAACGTAATCCTCATTTCCTGGAAACCGCTTCAATCCGGGGCTAATTCCGTCGATGAATCATACTTCCATATTTTTAGATTTACGAAGAAGCCGGAGTTCCTGACCGATCTTTCTACTGAAAACTATGTTGCAAAAATCCCTCTTAAGAAAGAATCATTCATAGATACTCCCGACAAGGATGGGCTGTATTATTATGCTCTTTTCCTGGATACCCCCAAGGGAGTGATGCCCTTGACGCTGAAGCTTGGGGATAATCTAATTGGGCCGGTTATCTTTAAAAAAGCAATGCTTGATAATGATGGACAAAACAAGAAAACTCATGAAAATCCTGATTTTTCGGAATTTGACGATATTTCTCTCATCTCGGATCAAAAAGTAAACGGTATATTGCGACGAACATATCTTCAACAAAACTATACCGATACTTTGCTGGAATTAAAAGATTATAAAAAAAGTTCCTCGGTTAAAATCAGGGCAAAGGCAAATTTTTATTCGGCATTAAGCAATTATTATTTAAAACAGTATGAGACAGCTCTGGATCAGATTATGGATTCCTCGGTTAAAAAAATTTACAAAGACCGGGCTGATTTCTGGTACAGGCAAATTCTGGAGAAAATGACAAAATGAAGAATTTCTATATTATTGCCGGTTCGTTGATTATTTTATCCGGTCTTGGAGTAATTACCTTTAATCGTGAAGTTTTTTCGCCTGATAGAGAAGCCCGTTCCCTGTTAACCAAGGCAAAATTATTGATAGATCAGGATTCCATGGAAACACAAAAAGAATCCATGGAAATATTGACAACCATTGCTTCCCGGTTTCCGGACAGCAAACAAGCCAAAGAAGCATTGTTTGAGCTTGCCGAGCTGTATGAAAAATGGGGGAACATTGATGTTGCAACCAGCAAGTACAGATCGTTGTTAGGATTAAATCTGGATAAAAACCTTGCAGACAAAGTAAAATTTAAAATTGCCCGCCTGCAACTTTCGAGATACAACTCCCAGGAAGGTTTAAATGCCCTGATGGTATTATTGTCTGAAAATGTGGATGATATGGTGCGCTCGGATATCTATACTGAAATTGCGCGATTTTATTACAGGCAGAAAAATCTTTCTGCTGCCAAATCCAACTATGAAATTGCGATTTCTGAAAACTCCAAAAACAAAGAAGCCGATATGGAACTTGGCGATGTTTTGTTTGAAGAAAAAAAATACAACGATGCATTGCGCCAATATGAGCATTTTTTTAATATTTATATCAATCGTAGCGAGCGCAGCGAAAATACGGCGGCCAACTTTCAAAAAAAGTTGCTTGAATCTGCCCAGGAATTGTTCCACGATAACAATATGGGGGAGGCGGAAAATTACTTTGCCTTTATTTCGGATAAATTTCCTTCCTCAATGTCTTCCGAAGTCAGTCTTTATTATCTAGGAAATCTTGAATATCTGCAGGGAAACTATGAGAAGGCTCTGGAAAAATTTGATATGGTAATTAAATTTCCTCCGGATTTCAAAGATGAAAATGCCTATATTAAAAAAGGGCAATGCTATTATCAAATGCGCAATTATTCAAAATCAGCTTTATATTTTGCAAAATTTTCAGAATTGTATCCCGGCAGCAAGCATAAGTCTCTTGCCCGCAAATGGGAAAAAGAATCGAAAATGGCTTTGAGGGATAAAGTTGAAATTGAAAATCTAAATGAGAACAATCAATCAGACAAACCAGGTATAAAAAGCTCCAAAAAAGATATTGAGGATTTTTTTGAAAATGACATGCCGGTTGAACCTGAAATGGTTACTCCCTGATATTTCCAAAATTGCCCATGAATCGAAAACTTGTATTAATTCGACATGCCTCAACGACGGCAGAAAAAACATCTCTTGTAGGTAAAATTGATTTACCGCTTTCTGATGAAGGGAAAAAAGATGCACAGAATTATTTTGGAAACATATTAATACAGAGTTCTCCGGTACAACTGTATGTGTCAACGCTGTTGCGGGCGCAGCAAACTGCCGGGATTATGTTTCCAGGATGCAAGTTTAAGGCCGACGCCAGAATTAATGAAATAGATATCGGTAACTGGAGCAACATGAACTTTTCACAAATATCCGAAAAATTTCCCGAGGCCGTTGATACGTGGACAAAACATCCCCTGGAATTTCGTTTCCCTAAAGGCGAGGGGGTAGATGAATTTATTTTGCGTATTAATAATTTTCTGGATTCTGAAATATTGGGATTTGAGGGAAATTCCGTAATGGTATGCCACGGGGGTGTAATTCGTTTCATAATTTGCAGGATGCTCAATATTGGCTACATTCATCATCTTGCCTTTGAAGTATTTCGACCTTCAGTAAATATTATTGACCATGACGGTAAAACAGGAGTTTTGACAGGATTGAATATTGATAAGTTGGTAATTTAATGATTACCCTGATAACAGGCGGAATTAAAAGCGGAAAAAGCGCACATGCCCTAAAAATGGCAAAAATGTATAAAAAGCGCGCTTTTATTGCAACTGCTGACCCTGGCGACAATTCAATGAAAGAAAAAATTGCCATACATCAAAAAGAAAGACTGGATCTTTTTTTTGATCTGGTGGAAGAAAAAATAAATATATCAGATGTATTGTCCAGGCTACACCATGTATATGATGTGGTAATTCTGGATTGTCTTACCGTCTGGCTGGCAAATCTTATGTTTGTCTTTCCGGAAAAATCAGAGCGTGAAATGCGAATGAGTGTTTTTATTTCCATGCTTTTATCCCTGTCAAATCATTGCCTCATAATAACCAATGAAACCGGAATGGGAATTATTCCTGATCATAAACTGGCGCGGGATTATGGAGAAGAGTTGGGGTTGCTAAACAGGCATGTTGCGGAAATTTCCGATACGGTAATCTTGATGGTGAGCGGAATTCCTGTATCTATAAAGCAAATCCGGAAATGAAGTCTTTTCTTGCCTCTGTCAGCCTTCTTTCGATTATTCCAGTTCCGCATCGGTGGACCAGGAATATTTCTACTTGTTCTGTGTATTTTTCGTTAACAGGATTTCTTCTCGGAGCTATTTTCTATGCAGCAGCCATTGCCATGAAAACCATGCAGATGCGCAGCGAATGGGCGGCGTTTCTGATTTTGTTATTGATGATTGTAATTACGCGGGGATTTCATCTGGATGGACTTTCTGATATGGCCGATGGTTTTTGGGGAGGTAAAGACAGGGAACATATTTTAAAAATAATGAAAGACTCATCGACTGGAGTATTCGGGTCTCTGTCATTAATATTAGTTTGCCTTTTAAAATGGATTGCTATCCGGTTTATTATTGAACAGAATCATTTGTGGATTTTTATTTCCTCTGCAGCAGTTTCCCGGTTTTCAATGACCCTGCTTTCAGGATTTTTTAATTATGCCAGAAAAAATGGAACCGGGGGGGTTGTAATCCAATCCACGTCCATGCGGCATGTGGTTATTGCTTTTCTTTATTGTTTACTGATAATGGGATTTTTTACAGGTTATGGCGCGCTTTACATAATATTTTCCGGAGCCGTAATTTCCATGATAATTGGTCTGTATTCTTACTTCAAAATAAAAGGAATTACAGGAGATATTCTTGGAGCCTCTTCGGAGATTTCAGAGGCATTGTTGCTCGCCATAACCCCGAATTTGCTCATATTTTTTGCAAATACCTCCGGCGGTATTTTGTGGCAGTTGCCGATTCTGTAAGACGAAATTGTTATGAACCAGTCTGCGCTTGTATTAACTCTGGCTTTTTTCGTGGATATTCTTCTGGGCGATCCTGTTTACCGTTTTCATCCCGTACGCATTATGGGAGAATGGTTCGGCTGGCTCGAAAAAATATTTTTGAAATATTTTTCCACGGAAATTTTATGGGGAATTATTTTCTGGTTTTGTTCGGTTATTCCTTTTTGCGGCGCTTTTTTATTATTACATTTTATTCTGGTTTCATTCAATTATCATCTCATGGATTTATTATTACAGGTTTTCACGGTATATTCCTGCTTTGCATTTCGCGACATGATAGACCATGCCCGTCCAGTCTATGAAAATCTGGCTCTTGGAAAGATTTCTGCAGCCAGAAAAAGCCTTTCGCAGATTGCAGGCCGCGACGTTGATTATTTAGACAAAGACCAAATAATTCGGGGCGCCATTGAAAGTATATCAGAGAGTTTTCTGGACGCTTTTATGTCACCAGTATGGTGGTATATTGTCGGCGCGATAGCCGGGAGTTTCTGGAATTCCGGTATCTGGATGGGAACTCTGGCTATTATTGTCTATCGATGCGCCAACACCCTGGATTCCATGGTTGGATACAAAAATGAAAAATATGAAAAGTTTGGAAAATTCAGCGCGCGTATGGACGATGTTTTGAACTTTATTCCCGCACGTTTGTGCATAATTTTCTTACTTCCCGGAATAGCAGTTTCACATGCCATGCCTGCCCATGCTCTGAGGATTTTTTTACGGGATCGTCTGAAAAGCAAATCCCCCAATGCTGCCCATCCCATGAGCGCTTTTGCAGGGGCTTTGAATATTGTTCTGGGCGGGGAAACAATGTATGGAGGATATATGGTTCAAAAGCCCGTGATAGGAGAATCAGGCATAAAACTACAAATATTTATGATAAAAAAATCTATGCAAATATATTTTTATTCGGGTATAATTTTTCTGGTTATCGGGATTTTAGTCATCCTTTTTTCCGTTAAATTTTTCCTTTAGGATGGGAACATATTTTCGGTCTTCACCCATAATGTGTTCAACAAGCCAGGTATTCAGGAAGTCGATGGTATCGCTCAAGGCCAATGTATTGTCTTCCCGGATTTGTCGATTGAATTGACTTATCTTTTGAACAAAAAAATCATGCTTGCTTTTATGATTTTCAAACAATGGATATCCGTTTTTTTTCATTACCATTTCTTCTGCCGTAAAATGGTAATTGGTATAATTCACAAGACTTAAAAATATTTTTTCAACTTCCTCGGGGCTTTTTTTCACCCCGCAAGCCAAATCCAGTTGATTTATCAGGTCAATCAAGCGCTTGTGTTGACTATCGATTTTCTCAATACCAAGCTCGTATTCTTTTTGCCAGACAATTCCCATTCCTGTAAGTTTATAAAACATATCCGGATTTGTCAAGAAATTTCATATAACGTGGTCATCGAAAAAGATGCTCGTCAGGAATTCGAAATTTATTCATAGTGATTTAAATTAGCGTGTTTTAGGGGCGCGAAGCGCCCAAAAAACGCATTTTTCTGTATTCTGACGTGAATATCGAAGTTCATGCCCAGGCTCAAAACTTTTGCAAGGAAACACCAAGCCATAGTTTATTGATATTGACAAGGGTATACAAAAAAGAACGATGCAAATCCATAAATGTTTTTTATTAAAATAAAACCCGAAAATATGGCTGGAATCAATATATTGATCGCGCTGGATGCGCAAATATTTGATATCCCCTGGTCGGAAAGTCAATGGCGGGCCGAAATTGAAAACCCGGTAAATGAGGTTTTTGTCATTTCCGGCGATGAAGAGCTTCTCTTCCCAGCCGGTTTTCTTTCGTACGGAATTTCAGGAGACGCCATAGAATTAAAAAAAATTGGCATTCTTGGGCCATACCGGAAACAAAAGGTTGCCTCTGCTGCGCTGGAAAAATTAATCCAGGACTCGCTTAACGAAAATATGTGCAATATTATTTCCGAAGTAGCCGCTACAAATTTGCCAGCCATTCGCCTCTATGAAAACTTTGGATTTTACAAAATTCATGTTCGAAAAAAATACTACAATAACCTGGTAGACGCCATTGTGATGCAAAGGGAGATATAATAATGAAAATTGCTTTTTTTATTCAATCCACTTCATGGGGTGGTCTGGAAATGAACACCTTGAATACAGCTATTTTCTTAAAGAAGAAAAAACAGCAGGTTTTATTGATTACAAATCCGAAATCCAGGATATATCAGGAGGTAAAAAAAACTTTTTATTCAACCTGGCTGATTGGAAAAACAGGAAAATATTTCGACTTTAAGAATGCGCTTAAAATTTCTAAAAAATTAAAGGCTGAGAATATTTTTACTGTATTTGTTATTGACAATAAAGATCTGGACGTAATAGTTCTAACAAAAAAATTTTTTTATAAAAAATTAAATATCATTTATCAGCAGCAAATGCAAATTGCCATTAATAAACGGGATTTTCTGCATACATGGCGATTTGGGGGGATAAATTACTGGATCAGCCCCCTGGAGGTACTTAAAAAAGAAGTTCTCCAGAGAACACGTTTTCCGGAAAAACGTATAGTAGTTATTCCGCTTTGCGTTGATATTAACAGATTTATTAAACCCAAATACTCCAAAAAAGAAGCCCGTAAAAAACTGGGGATCTTGCCGAAAGCCCCCTTGATCGGGATAATAGGACGTGTTTCCCCCAAAAAAGGACAGTTTTTTTTAATTAAGGCTGTTGAAGCCCTTCGTAAAAAAGGTGTTCTTGTCGATCTTTTGATTTTTGGTTCACCGTCGTTAAATGAATCGGGCGAATATTTGCGGCAAATGAAACAATATGTTGAAGATCGCGGTTTGGAATCTTGTATATATTTCCATGAATATGCCAGCGATGTGGAGATGTTTTATAATGCCATTGATATTTTTACCCTTGCTTCAGAAAGTGAAACATTTGGAATGGTTACCGTAGAAGCCATGCTTTCGAGTCTTCCCGTCATTGCCACAAATTCCGGGGGAACACCGGAAATTCTGGCTTATGGCAAGTTTGGCCTGCTTTATGAGTATAATAATATTGAGGATTATGCCGAAAAAGTGCAATGGACTTTGGCTCATAAAAGGGAAGTCAATCATATGGCGCAGGAGGCAGGGAAAAATGCTGCAAAATATTACTCCAAAGATTATGAAATTGAACAAATTCTTCATCTGTTAAAAAAACTTGAAAATGGTTCCCGGGAAACGTAATAATATTGATTCCGGACTGAATTTTGAGTTTCTGCCTGAGCTTCATTCTTGAATGGGCAGGTTTGGAATTCGTCAAAATTCGTCAAAATATATTTGACTCAGTCTCTAAAAACAGGAGCCTGACTCCTATGAAAGTACATGAGTATCAAGCAAAAGAAATTTTAAAAAAATATGACATTCCTGTTCCGGTAGGCTATGTAACGGACAAGACTGCCGAGGCTTCAGCTATTTATAAAAAACTGGGAACGCCGGTAACCGTAATCAAGGCACAGATTCATGCGGGTGGCCGAGGTAAAGGCGGCGGAGTGAAACTTGCCAAATCTGCCCCGGAAGCTGCTGAAATTGCCGGTAAAATTCTGGGCATGAATCTGGTTACCCATCAAACTGGCCCGGAAGGAAAAAATGTATTAAAAATCCTTATTGAAGAGGGCATGGATATCAAGCATGAATATTATGTAGGGATAACCCTGGATCGAAAAAAATCCAAACCGGTTATTATGGTTTCCACAGAAGGCGGCATGGAAATTGAAGAGGTCGCCGAAAAAACACCCGAGAAAATTGTTACGGAGTCTATCGAACCAAATCTTGGTCTTCAGAGATGGCAAGCAATGAGACTGGCTTATGCGCTTGGCCTTGAAGGGGATTATGTAAAACAAGCCATAAAAGTATTTATGGGTTTATGGCAGGCTTATAATAAAGAAGATGCTTCTATGATTGAAATCAACCCTTTGATTACAACGGGCGATGGCAGGGTTCTTCCTTTGGATTGTAAACTTGATTTTGATGATAATGCGGTTTACCGTCATCCGGATCATCCTGGCTTGAGAGATATTACCGAGGAAGATCCATTGGAGGTAGAGGCGTCCAAATCCAGTTTAAACTACGTGCGGCTTGATGGCGAAGTTGGATGTATGGTAAATGGCGCCGGTCTTGCAATGGCTACCATGGATATTATTAAATACTTTGGATCGTTTCCGGCCAACTTTCTGGATGTGGGCGGCGGAGCCAATCCGGTGACGGTAACCAATGGTTTTAAACTTATTTTATCCGACCCTAATGTTAAGGCAATTTTTGTAAATATTTTCGGTGGAATTGTTCGCTGCGATAGAATTGCAAATGGAATCGTCGAGGCCGCAAAAAATGTAAAAATTACTGTTCCGCTTGTTGTGCGCCTTTCCGGAACAAATGCAAAAGAAGCTCGTGAAATATTAAAGCACAGCGGAATAAAAATGATTGTTGTAGAAACCATGGCTGAAGGCGCACAAAAAATTGTTGAGGCAATTCAAAAATAATTTAAAGGAATATTTATGGCCGTATTATTAACAGAAAAATCAAAAATTATCGTTCAGGGAGTTACAGGAAAAGAGGGCTCTTTTCATACCCAGCAGATGCTCGACTACAAAACAAATGTTGTTGGCGGAGTAACTCCTGGAAAAGGCGGACAAAAATCCGAGCACGGATTGCCCATATTTAATACAGTTATAGATGCTGTTGGAGAAACCGGGGCAAATGCATCCGTAATATTTGTGCCGCCGGCATTTGCAGCCGACGCAATTATGGAAGCTGTTTCCGCCGAGCTTGATCTGGTTGTGGTAATTACGGAGGGCATACCTGTTAGCGATATGGCACGGATTATTGGTTTTGTACGCAATTCCAAAACTGTAATGATTGGTCCCAATTGTCCTGGAATTATTACTCCAGGAGTTGGCAAAATTGGCATTATGCCTGCCTTTATTCATAAACCGGGAAGAGTTGGTATTATTTCTCGTTCTGGAACTCTTACTTATGAAGCAGTAGATCAATTAACCCAGGAAGGTCTGGGTCAAAGTACGGCCATCGGAATTGGCGGCGATCCAATTATTGGTTTGCCACATCTTGCGGCGGTAAAGCTTTTTGCTGAAGACCCCGATACGGATGGAATTATTATGATTGGTGAAATTGGCGGAACCAATGAAGAAGAAGCGGCAGCCTACATTAAAAAGCATGTTAAAAAACCAGTAGTTGGATTTATTGCTGGCCAAACTGCGCCACCGGGCAGGCGCATGGGGCATGCCGGAGCCATTATTTCAGGCGGAGCTGGAACAGCGACGAGCAAAATGGAAGCCATGCGCGATGCAGGAATTCACGTAGTTGAAAATCCATCGGATATTGGAAAAACAATGAAAAGTATTTTAGGAAAATAAGAGAAGATTACGTAATACCCTGGGCAGGAATTTCAATATTCACATCAGAATCTAATAAAATGCGCAGTTTTGGGGCGCTTCGCGCCCCAAAACTGCGTCAGTCTAAATCATTCTGACTGAATATCGAGTTCATGCTCAAGCTCCAAATTAGGTAGTTTCAATTTCTCAATATTCTTGACTGGAGATATATTAACTGTATTTATACCCTTATGCGAGCAAAAAGCAGGGTTATCGGGGCGCTTTTTTTTCTTTTGGTTGTTTTTTTTCAACCGGTTGCACCGGTCGAATTTAAAATGGGTAAAGTTATTGCCTATCCAAATCCCTTTTCCCCTGAAACGGACAAGCTAACCGTTAAACCCGAGAATTCGAGTGCATTTTCCGGGTCAGTAGAGTATAAAATTTATGACTTTAATCAAAAGGAAGTTTACTCTGGACAGACTTCCAATTCAGCAATTTACTGGAGCGGGCATTTCGCAAATGGTTCCAGGATAATGCCAGGCCTGTACTTTATAAAGATCGTGCAAACTACCTCCGATTACTCTACCGGCGTTAGCATAATAAAAATAATAGTAAAATGAAAAAATTAGTTAAACTACTGTCAGTCATTATTTTCCTGAATGCGGCAATCATATTTGATCCAGCCTATGGGTTGGATTTGCTTGAAACCAATATTGGCGCAGAAACTGTTGGGCTGGGCGGAGCAACAGCGGCAATTGTACAAAACCCGTCTGCTCTCTTCTGGAATCCGGCAGGGCTGGCAAACATCAATGGAAAACAAAAGGAAAAAAATAAAACCAGTTTAAACATTGAAGCGGATCAGAAATTTTCTGAAGACAGTTTTGATAAATTATTTGAAAACAAACCCTCAAATGATGATGAAGGAAGAAAACCTGCCAGAAAGAATGAACAGTCATTTGAAATGCAATTTTATACTGCCTATGGTTACCTGACCATGGATCGTCATTTGTTCATGGGCGCCACGGCATTCACATTATTTAATGGTACTTTTGGCGCAGGCGTCATGGGAGCCTATGCTCCGGGAATTGACGGTTATGACAGCGCGGGAATGCCTACCGGTCAAATCAGCTACGGAGCCTATGATGCAAGCGCAGGTTATGCATGGGAAACAAGCGTTGTCAAGATGGGTTTTTCATTTTCAGGCTACTGGCAGGCTTTGGCAACGCAAAACTATTTTGGCGGCGGTTTGAATATGGGAATTCAAATGACCCCAATACCGATAATTCACATTGGCGCTATGGTTCAAAACCTTCCCGGATTTATACAGTATTCGTCGTCAGTACCTTCCGCTTTAAACAAAATGGATACAGTATTGAAAATGGATCTGGGAATAAGTACGCCTCCGCCAGATGCCAGTTTTTTGCTTCTAATTGGTTTTGAGGCCAACCTCAGCCCATCCTCGTCATCTCAGATTTTCGCAAACCTTGGGCTTCGTGTAACATTTGCAAAGCATTTTTTCATAATGACAGGAATTCGCGACAATTCATTTTCTGTTGGATTCGGACTTAATCTGCCTGCGCTTAAAATAGCCTATGCTGTTAATGAGGATAAACTTCGCACGGGTTTTCAACACTTTGTAGACTTGAATTTTACATTTTGAAAAAGTCACTATTTAAAATCTGGGCAGTTTTAAACCTTACGCCGGATTCGTTTTATCCGGAATCGCGTGTTACCCATAAAGATTTTGTAAATCGTTGTGTTGAATGTCTGTCTCAGGGAGCCGATGTATTGGACATCGGCGCTGAAAGTACCAGGCCATTTTCACAAGCGCTTGGTTTCAGGGAAGAATGGGATAGACTGGAAGCGCCATTGACAGATTTGCGGCTGGAGATTGGACAATCCGAATTTTCAAAGAGGGTATCCATTGACACCTACAAAGCTGAAACAGCACAAAAAGTTCTCGAATTAGGTGTCGGCTTTATCAACGATGTCAGCGGAGGCAAAAGTTCGGAACTACTGAAATTAACCGCACAGTATGATGCAGGAATTGTATTGATGCATTCCAGGGGGGAGCCTGCTGATATGCAGGTGAACCCTCAATATACAGATGTAGGTATAGAAATATTGGAATTTCTCCGTATGCAGTCTGAAAAAGCAATCCATTGCGGAGTTGCCAAAAACAAAATTATCTGGGATGTTGGTATTGGCTTTGGGAAATTGCTTGAACACAACCTTCAACTATTAAAAAATACAGACATATTTCGCTCTGATGGATTCCCATTGATGGTTGGGATTTCCAGAAAATCATTTATCGACAAATTACTCAACATCCCCTCTGCTGAACAAAGGCGCGATCCTACTATTATCATAAACACATATTTAGCTTTACATCAAGTCGATATTTTAAGAGTTCATGACATTAAAGATGCTGATTTGATTAGAAAAATCATTCAGCATTTAATATGAGTTGATAAAATGTTTGAAAGTCCGCTTGCGCTTGCACGTGATGCAGTTGATATTTTCCTTGTTGCGCTATTTATTTATTATATATATAAATTAATTCGCCATACGCGAGCTACTCCTGTAATCATAGGAATGACAATTTTATTTATTGTCTCTGTTTTTTCGCGCTTGTTGAAACTGGAAACCGTAACCTGGATATTTGAAGGATTTTCAGCATATGTTTTAATCGCCATCATTGTAATTTTGCAGCCAGAGCTTCGCAGATTGTTTTATCGTTTGGGCGAAACCCGTATTTATCGTTTACTGTTTCAAACACGAAATGTGCCTATTGAAGAGATACTTCAGGCCTGCCAGCAAATGCAGGAAGAAAAAACGGGCGCAATTCTGGTAATTGTGAATCATATTGGCTTAAGACATCTTGCCGAAGGGGGTATACAAATCCAGGCGGCTTTATCCAAAGAATTGTTAATTTCAATTTTTTATGGGGAAAACCCGCTGCATGATGGCGCGGTTCTTATAGAAGGCCAGCAAATTATTTCTGCGGCAACATACCTGCCTCTTTCCTCATCCAGTCAGCTTCGGAAAACTCACGGTTCCCGCCACCGCGCAGCTCTTGGGGTCAGCGAAGATTCTGATGCATTTTGTATTGTCGTGTCTGAGCAAAATAAAAAAATCAGCGTTTGTTATATGGGGGAAATCAAAGAAGGTATAGACTCAGTCAGGCTAAAATCACTATTGTCGTCTTTTAATAGCGATAAGCTGACTGAAGAATGGCAGTCTCAATTTGGCGGAGAAACATGAAGTGGATTTTACAAAAAATTATCGTGGATTGGAAAGCCAAGGCTGTCAGCCTGGTTTTAGCATGTCTTTTCTGGGTATATGTTCAGGAGCTTCAATACGATACAATAAGCCTTTCAATCCCGATAGATTATATTAATAAACCTCGTGACATTTACTGGAAAACAGAGCCGCCGCGCTTCGTAAAACTGGGCGTTCGAGGTAAAAAAGACGAAATCAAATTTCCCACCAGCACGCTAAAGGCCGTGGTAGATCTTTCTGAAAGCAAGCCCGGAAAACACCTGTTTCATATTCAATTTGATAAAAATCAAATTCCTGAAAAAATTTCCCTGGCTTCGTTTAGCGATTCAGTTTTTATTGAATTTGATAATGGTATACAAAAGCAACTTTGGGTGAAACCTGTAATTCAAGGGGAAGTTTCCGCCGGGTACAAACAAGGCAGGGTGACGATCAACCCAAATAAAATTCTCGTTGAAGGGCCTGCCGAGACTTTGAATAAAATCAGGTATATTGAAACAAAACCCATTATTATCAATGATTTAAAAGAAACTTTTACCTACCATTCCCAGATAAACTCAAATAATCAATTTAAATTAATCAACGGATCCGAAATTGAAGTAACCGTTACAGTTTACAAACAGGATACCACAAATGAAAAACTGGTGGAAAATATCAAAATTGATATCCTTGGAAAAGATCCTGCGCTGGTAGCTGCTCTTTCAACAAATACCGCCAAGATATATGTTCGCGGTGATGCCGATGATTTAAAAAAACTGGATCCAAATCAATTTCATGCATTTATAAGTCTTGACGGAACCCGGTTTATTGCCAAAACGTTGAATATTCTTCCCTTCGATTACGAACCGGATATTACAATTAATATAAAAAATTTATACACGGACAAGAAGATTGAAATATTGGAATTAATTCCTTCTACAGTTTCTGTCCGGTTTTCCGTAAAACCGGAATTCCTGAAAAAAGCTGAAGAGGCGTTAATCAAGGACGAAAAACCGGGCGGTGAAAATCCAGCGGAAGAAGTTTTGACCCCTAAAACTCCCCCGGCGCCTGCTGGAGAGTAAAATTATTTTATGAAAATTAATTTAGGCATAAACATCGATCATGCGGCAACGTTAAGAAATATGCGAGGTGAAAATGATCCTTCCATTTTGGAGGTTGCCTTTGAAGTGCAACGAGGGGGAGCGGATTCTATTACCATGCATCTTAGAGAGGACAGAAGACACATACGGGATGAGGATATATTTATAGTTAAAAATCATGTAAAAATCCCCATAAACTTCGAAATGGCGGCAACGAGGGAAATGCTGGAAATTGCTCTGGAACTAAACCCGACAAGCGTTTGCATCGTTCCGGAAAAAAGACAGGAAATTACTACCGAAGGCGGTTTTGATATTAAGAATAAATACCACGATGTTCAGGCTATTGTTGATGTTTTAACAAAGAAGAATATTGCCGTTTTTATTTTTGTTGAGCCCGATGTTTCCGACATAGAGCAATGTATGAGAATTGGCGCCGCTGGGGTTGAAATTCATACAGGAGCATACGCCCGTTCTTTTTTTAAGCATACTGTTAGAGAAGACCAGCTACAGCGTATTCGACAATGCGCAAAGTATTGCAAGGAAAATAAATTTATCTTTCACGCCGGGCATGGGTTGAATTATCATAACATTTATGATTTACTTGAAATCGAAAATCTTGCGGAAGTAAATATTGGCCATGCTGTTCTGTCGCAGGCGCTCATTTCAGGCATAGGCGCATCTGTGCGAGCCATGAAAAATATTCTCATTGGAAATGCACAATGATTCATGGCATTGGAATTGATATTTGCGATAATATGCGGATAAAAAAACTGCTTGTTAAATATCAACATAAATTCTTACAGCGCATTTTCATCAGTCAGGAAATCGAGTATTGTCTGAAAAAGGGAAACCCGGCGCCTTATCTTGCCGCCCGGTTTGCTTTCAAGGAAGCATTTTTCAAGGCCTTAAATCCTGCTGTGGAAATTTCTTTTCAAGACATTGGTCTTACCGGAAGAGAAGGCAAAAAAGCGGTTTACACATCAGATCATCTGGGAAACTTTCTTAAAAACATGAATATACAAAACATACAATTCAGCATTTCCCATGAAAGACATTATTCCATTGCCACGGTAATTCTGGAGAAATAAATATGGATATGGAATACAAAGAGGATGAACAGATTTCTGGTCTTGACACATCCATACGACCGGCACAGTTTTCCGAATTTGTGGGACAAAAGGAAGTTGTCAGCAACTTGCAAATCTATTTAAAAGCCGCAAATATTCGTTCTGAGCCGCTCGACCATATCCTTTTTTCAGGCCCGCCGGGACTTGGGAAAACAACTCTTGCCCGGATTATTGCCAGTATGCAAAAAGGAGAATTCAGGCAGGTATCGGCTCCGAATTTGAAAAGAACCGGAGATCTTGTAAAAATACTTTCCGGCCTTGAAAAAAATGATACTTTTTTTATCGATGAAATTCATCGTCTAGTTACGCCTGTTGAGGAAGTATTGTATTCTGCCATGGAAGATAATCAGGTTGATATTACTCTTTCCGAAGGCATGGGCGCCATGCCTATTCAACTGGACATACCTCCTTTTACGCTGGTAGGCGCCACAACTCGCCCTGGAAGTCTTACCGCTCCACTAAGAGACCGGTTCGGAATTCATCTTCGTCTGGATTATTATAATGAGGATGAAATCGTTGATATTTTGAAAAACGCAGCGGTAAAATGGGAAATTCAATGTGAACATGAAGCCATGATTGAAATTGCCAAACGAAGCCGTAAAACGCCGCGAATTGCTCTTCGCTTATTGCGGAGAATCTGGGATTATGCAATTGCCGATAATAATATTCACAATGCGGTCATTAATTTGTACATTGTAAAAAACGGATTTGAAGCAATGCAGATTGATCACCTCGGACTTACTGCTCTGGACAACAAGATGCTTCAAATAATTGCCGAAAATTTCAAGGGAGGCCCCGTGGGTCTGAAACCCCTCTCGGCGGCATTGTCTGAAGATATTATTACTCTCGAAGATTTTGTGGAACCTTACATGGTTCGCCTAAATCTTTTGCATAGAACATCCCGGGGAAGAATGTTAACGAAAAAAGGATTTCAGCATATTAATTATGCGGCGCCGGCAACAACACAGAAATTATTTTATGAATAAGAATCTCGTTGCGGTGTTTCTCGTTTTGATTTGGTGTTATAACGAGGCATTTGCCCAAACCGTTTATAGTCCGGATGAACTTGTAACGCAAAGTATGCAGCAAAAAACACCGGATACGGATGCCGGAAACGAACCTGAAAAAGAAAGTAAACTTCGAAGGGCAGAAATTATCTTTTTAATTTCGCTGCCTTTTGTAGCAATTACAACCCTTCTACTGACAAGTGGAGCATATTTGATTGCCGATCCAACCTATGGGTTTTATTTGCCGGCTCTTCCCCCGGAAATACTTCCGTTCATGATTTTTTCGACCGTGTTGACAAGCGGGATGATAGCATACAATGATTACAGAATAATGGCCGAAAAAGAGAAAAGTCGGTTAAACCAGATACAGTTTGGAGTAAATTTTGAAAAAAAATTTTAGTCTATGAGAAATATGCCAGCCAACAAACAAACAAACACGCTAATTTAAATCATTCTGACTGAATTTTGAATTACTGCCCAGGATCCCTCTTGTTTTCAAGCAAATGTTCAGTCCTTTTGGCTTGACAGCGCTATTGCTCTTTTCACTCTACACTTCCCGATTTCTACCAATGGAATAAATAGACATGAATAACAGCGCAGATAACAATAAAGAAGAAATTGTACAGTCCATAATGGACAGTTTATCGTACTTAAAGCAAATCAACCCGGGACACGATCAGAAAAGAACCTCTGTAACGAAACGACCATGGCGTTTACAAAAGGTTTTAGTGGCAAATCGCGGCGAAATAGCCAAACGTTTTTTTCTTTCACTTAAAGAAGAGGGTATTCCAAGCGTAGCCATTGTAACCGATGTTGATCTGGGTCAGTCATGGTATGAAATGGCTGATGAGATGGTTGTTATTGGCAACATGCGAAACTATACCAATATTCCGGTTGTGGTTGCCGCAGCATTATTAGTGGAAGCCAATGCTATTTATCCGGGATATGGGTTTCTTTCTGAAGAAGCTGCCTTTGTAGAGGCCATTGGAATAATCTCAAAACATTCCGGCAACGAATTGATCTTTATGGGACCAGATGCGGCGATTATGCACAGGGTTGGCGATAAACTGGCTGCCCGCAAGCTGGCCAGAGAACAGGGGGTTCCGCTTTTTGAAGGGTCTCCTTCGCTGCCAGACGCTGAAAGCGCAAAAGAAGCAGCCGCGAAAATTGGTTATCCGGTAATTGTAAAATTAAGCGCTGGAGGAGGCGGTAAGGGAATGATGCCTGTTTTTCAGGAGTCGGGACTTTATCTTGCCGTTGATTATTGTCAGAGAACCGGCCGAAATCTTTACAAGAATGATACATTTTATCTGGAAAAGTATATCGAACGACCTGTCCATATGGAAGTTCAAATATTCAATGATACAGCCATTGGTATTAGAAAGTGCGCGGTTCAGCGAAGAAACCAGAAAGTCATTGAAGAAGCAGGCGATGTATTCCTGGATAGCCATACAATTTTATCCATGCTTGCTGCGGCAGAAAATATGGCTCGTATATCAGGCTATTCTGCCGGAGCAGGCGCCGGTACGGTCGAATTTTTATTTGATCCGGAGTCCCAAAAATTCGGGTTTCTGGAAATGAACGTACGCTTGCAGGTAGAACATCCTGTTACCGATCAATCCGTTGGAATAGATCTTGCCAAGTGGCAGGTTTTATTTTTTGATGGCAGGGATAATGAAATTCCGTATTTCCGGGCGCTCGAGGGACGTTTTATTAAAAAACGCCATTCTATTGAAGCGCGAATTTATGCGGAGGACCCTGAAAACGAATATGCTCCGGCTCCGGGAAAAATTCAGGAACTGGAACTGCCTACTTTTAATGGTTTAAGATGCGACTTTGGGTTTAAAAAGGGGGACGTAATTCTTCCGCACTACGACCCCATGATTGGAAAAATTATTGTCGAAAGCTCAACCAGAAAAGGAGCCATTACGCGTCTGGAAAGATCGCTTAGCGAGCTTTACATCAAGGGTGTAGTAACCAATATAAACCAGCTTTTAAAAATTGTTCGCCATGAGGAGTTCAGGTCTGGAAAATATACAAACAGGATACTGCCGGATAACAAAATGCTGGAAATGGGCGATCCAGCAAACGACAGAGAGTCTCAGTTGGCCGCCATTTTCGGGGCGCTTGCTGAAAATGCGCGACTAATAAATGATTCGGTGTCGGAAGTATTTATGTCCCGGGATCTGGAAAATACAATCCAAACCCTGCAACTCCAGGGGCTTCCGGTCAGCTATCAAATAAAGGTATATTCAAAAACATACAAAGTTGAACTTTTGCAAACTTCCCTGGATTTGTTCTATGTTTATGTGGACGGACAATTTATGGGCGAAGTGGAGCTCTTACCCAGAATAGAAGGAAACGAAGATTATCTGATTCGCTTTGGCGTTCAGTACTACCCTATTCGAATTGATAAAAAACCGGCATATTCAATTATACGCATGCCCGATGAAGCCGGTAAAATTCATTATTATAAATTAACCATTACCCCTCTTGGAGCCGGACTCAAAGTTGATCCTGCCGGAATGGTAAGGTCTCCGTTTCAATCGACATTTGTGGCCTTTGCAAAAGATGAATATTTAAAACGGGAACGACTTACCGAGGGAAGTATTGTAAAAAAAGGAGATCCAATAGTCATTATCTCTGCCATGAAGATGGAAACAACGTTGACTGCCCCAATGGACGGGAAAATTACATATCTTTGCGAAGATGGGGATATATCTCGTCTTGAAATTGGTCGTACGCCAGATGGTCTTGTTATTGGAAAAAGTCTGCTGGAAGGAGAGGTTTTGTTTGTTGTAGAAGATGAATCCGGAAAAGAGGCTTCGCCGGTTGAAGTGGTTGCTGAAAATCACGCACCTGTTCAAAAAAGCGACCATATTCTGGACTGGCTGTATGATGATGAAATTATCAAGAAAATCAATAGTGATCCGCATACAAATATGCCTGTATTGCTGCATTTAATACGCTCCCATTTTCAGGGTTTTTTGCCAGATGACAAAATCATAGAAAGAATTTCCGTTATATTTGAAAGCATGAATTCAAAGGCATTTAAAAAATGCGATACGGAACAAATTCAAAATGGAATTGTCTCGATATTAAATTTTTACATAGGAATAAAAAAACTTTATTCGCCGGTATTAGACACAAATTTGTCCTATTTTGGCGAATTAAACGAATTTGTAAAACTGTGGGAAGACGACAGGTATCGTCCTTCTTATCGTTTCAGAATGACGTTGGCTCAGCTTTACAAGGCATACAATATTATTGACTGGATGCCGCGTCCGGGAGCCGACAACAGTAAAATCAAGCTTGCCTTTTTTAATATTTTACGATCCTATCAGGCCTGCATGGGCTATTCCAATGTTATTCGGCAGTTGGTGGAAGTTGTTTCCTTTATAGACAAGCCCATTAAAAAAGTAACCAATTCCCTTAAATCCCTGATTCTTCAGGAACAGGCCGAAAGAGACGATTCGCTCGCAACATTTGCCAGTCGCTTGCTTCGCAACCTCGATGTTCCCCGTGTCAATCGGGAAGTGGTTCCCATTGTATCCCGAAAATATATACCCGAATACAGAACTCACCTGGAAGATGTTTATTCATCGTTTAAGGGAAAATCCCGCGAGGAGGTTTCTTCAAACGTAGATCTTGCGCTAAAAAATCCGGTAAAAGATTTAATGGATAGTTCCATGTCGCAATGGATGCAGAAAGAATTAAAAAACGCACTCGATATTTTATCGGGAAAGTTTGAAATAAAAAAACTGTATTCCCCGCTTGAAGATGCTGTTATTTTCCTGTTGAAAGACAAAACAAACAAGAAAATAGAGCACTATCTCTCGATAGCGTTTGTCCAGAATATCGACTTTCTGAGAGATGAGCGAAACCAGATTATCAGCAGCGAAAGCACCGAAATTGCGTGCATTCACGCAACGCAGCTTGTACGATTGTACCAGACCCGAAATCCACTCAAAGATAACTGGATTGAGGTTTATGCATGCGAAAAACCTGTTTTCATGGATCTCGGAGGTATTCATCCGGAGATATTAAATTACCAGGTATTTGCCCGAAGCGGAATGAGCGTTTTGCGCTTTTTTTCGGATATCGCTGTCTCCAGAACCACCATTTTTATCGATGAAAAAAATCCGGCCAATGAAAATGTCTCCAGAAAAAATTTGATTCTCGGCAGACAGTATGGGCGGCTGACATTTGACTTGCTTATTGATCGGGATTCGCGAAATCCGTATTTTAACGGGGAGGCAAACGATCGCGATCAAAGACTTTTTGACAGAGACAAGTGGCCTATTGATATATGGGTAAATGAAACATTTGATTATGGTTCGGCAAAGGAAATACTCATTGATACGATTGACAAGCTTGAATGGATCGATCCAAAGACAGGCAAGAAAAGTATCAAACCTGTGGGCGGGAAAATTTATACCGGCACAATTACAAAAAAACCAGCTATTTTTTACATGAAAGATTCGCGAATCTCCGGAGGAGCCAGCGGGGATCTGGAGGGATTAAAGTATGTGGCAGCGGCATATATTGCCTATATAAATAATCTACCTCTGTACGTCTGGAATGACGGAGCAGGAGCCAACATCAAAGAGGGAATGATTTCATTAAATCGCGCTGCTGAAGGTTTTATGATGAATGCCCTCCTGGGCGGGCGTGTTTCCAGGGAAGTCTTTTTAAAATACACAAGACAATTTCCTGATCCAAAATTGTGCGAGCTATTTTCACATCTCGATGGTTTGTTGAAAACCGAACTCGCCTCCATTCCGCAGGGATCCAATTTTTTTATGGTTGGCGTTGGAATCGGATCTTCCACCGGCCTCGATGTGTATGGTTCCAGTCAAATGGCCATTCAAGTCATGGTTGATGCCGAGCAATCGTATCGCGTCTTAACCGGCTCCAACGTGATTAAGTCCGTAACCGGGGAAGACCTCAGTAATTATGAAATTGGCGGCGCAAATGTAATGGGCAAATGGACAGGAACCGTTGACTTGATTGCAGAAAATAAACTTCATTTACTAACCTTTATCCGGTTCATTCAGGAAACATTTGTCGGCCAGCAAAGTCTCCCGGAAATTCAGCGAATACCGGTAAAGGAAGCGATAGAGCTTGGCTCAGCTTCCAGAATTGATGTGTTAAACCACCAGATAATCAAGAAAAACGTTGACAATGGCATTTTTCTGACCATGAAAGAAGAGTTTTACGGATCGGGTTCAATAATTGGCGGATTTGGAAGAATAGGCGGTCGAACCGTATTAATCATGGGCGTTCGAACAAACTTTGGTATTCGCTCTTTTGCAACGATAACAAAGGCAAAGGAATTGCTGAGCGTAGCCAGAAAAACAGGAACCAATCAAATTTTGATCTTTGGCAAAAACTGGTATCAGGAAACGATAATGGAAGACGATCTTGCAATGAGAGCCAGATCGGATTTTATGAAAATGCTGTCTCAGAGAGTTGGAGTACGGGTGCATATTATCACGCATTTATTTGGTTTGCACAGAGTAGTTATGAATCATTCAGCCGATGCCCTTATTTTTGTAAAAAAGGGCGAGATGAATTCCAGGGATTATGATTTGGTCAGAAAAACTGCGCCCTTTATCGTAGATTCAGTTGGGGAGGCCTTTAATGTTGCTCATAAAATTATTGAAATATTTGACCCGGTTTCGTCTAAAAAAATAAATATTTCCCCGAAGAAAGTAAATCTTCCCAAAGATACCGCTTTGCCTTTTGATATGGTTGAAAATATTATTGAGCCTGTTTTTGATGAAGGCAGTTTTATTGAATTTTACGAAAAAATGAATGACAAGACCCAGGGACCCAGCCTGATTACGGGCTTTGCGAGACTTGACGGAAAAACGGTTGGGTTGATTGCCGATCAACCTGCCATTATGGGAGGTGCGCCCGATGCTCCAGGTACGGAAAAATTTCGCATATTTACAGAACTGGTGAGCCGCAACAATATTCCCCTCGTAATGTTGTCTAACGCGCCAGGATTTGTACCGGGAACAAAACAGGAAAGACTTCGAATTCAGCAAATCGGAGGCGAATCTCTGGATGTAAATATTTTAAGCAATATGCCCGTTGTGTCCGTAGTTCTGAACCAGAATTATGGGGGAAGACAAATTCATGCCTTTAGCCGTTTCTTAAGACCGGGTATTGTTTA
>JAOUFE010000129.1 GCA_029858425.1 Spirochaetia bacterium
CTTTTTTTGGCGGTTAAAGAAAGCTTGTTGATATTCCATCGCTTGTTTGTATTTTAATTTCTTCTTCAATCATAATCCCTGACATAATTTATCTTCCATATATTTCTTCATGTTTTTTCGTCTTTCCGTTATCTGCTGCATATTTGCCCGTTTATTGACTTTTTGAAGTTATTTAAAAGTCGTATAACTAAAAAAACGAACCGTATTTCTGTTTAGCTCAACGGTTTATTGGAAATGTTTGTGATTGCTTATCGGCGCGAAAACTGCATCACAAATTCCCGGCTATTGAGTAGCCGGTCAGCCAGCGAGGCGTTGTAATTTCTCATATCCGTAACTGTCTGAATAAAAGAATTTACATCTTGCTGCCATTTGCTTTTTAGAAATTCATTCACTACCTGAATTTGATTGTTTTCAAGGGCGGTCATTATGCCTTCAATATCTTTTTTCATAAATATTATCCTTGAGCGTTGCCTGTTATTTTTTATTTTCGACCAGAAACGCCAGGATTTCTCAATACGCCGAAACAGACTGTACTCAATAAATATTATCGGTTCCAAAAATATTTATTTGAACATTAAAATGACTCGAAAAAATTACTCGAACAATTGCAGCGCCAATATTCCCCCTGGTTCTTCAATAAAAATTTCATTTCCTTCAACAGAAAGATTGTTTATGTGAATTTGTTTATCAAATATTTTTTCCGGATTAAAAACATAAACTTCATTTGAGTTCCAGACAATCATATTTCTACCAGCATGCGATATTCGCCAGTCTTCAGCAGCGCTTTCCGATTTTACAGTAAACTTGCTTATTATATTTCCCGAAAAGTCAAAGGCAAAAATCTCCGTTGATTTCTTTTCAGGCAAAACAATAATTCCATAATCCTGTCCCAACCCCAAAGGAAGCGTTTCAGTATATCTTTGAAGCAATGGAATCTTGAATTTCCATTGAATACCCGGATTTTTATTTAATTCGTCAATCTTGCCAAGTGCGAGAATGTCTGCCGCAATGTTTTTGTCCGGATTTTCCATTTGAACGGCGATATACATGCTTTTAAAATCGCAAGCTACTGCCTTGGTAACAGAGCCTGTATTGATCCGGATTTCGCCTTTCGAGGCAGGATTGTAAAAGACCACGTCTCCATCCAGAAAACCAAGACAAACCTGCATGGATTTATTGGAATCCGGCAGGCTAAAAAATTCGTAGTTGATTAACAAGGTACCTTCGGTACTACCAATTACGCTTAAGTCCGGCATCATATAAAACACGCGGGAATGGTCGCCCGTCATGGAAAGAATATAATTTCCGGATGGAAAAGCTTTCATGTAATGACTGGTTCTATGCGCCCAGAGGAATTGCCCTTCCTGATCGTAAAAAAAAGTATGATTACCCAGTTTAGGGTACCACAGGAAAAAAGATCCATTTTCCGGGTATGTGACAAATCCATCCTTTCCCAAAAGATAGGTTGTGGAGCGGTCTCCCGATACATTTTGTGCGGAAGGCATGCGGAATGAAAGTATGGAATTTCCGTTGTTATCGAGTTTGGTGATGTCATATTGATGAGATGACGTAAAATCTCCCGAAACAGGAAGGTGAAAAATAAAATTATTTCTGGGAAAGTTCATGGATGTGGTCAACGTATGGCGTTCCTTCAGGTCGTAATAATATACAGGATTAACAGAGGCAGGCGTTGTTATTTTAATCACAGGAATTTGAATAAATATAAAAAGCAGGATTACTGATCCTGAAATTCTCAATAAGGCATTCATATATCAGCTTTTCAAAGCCATCTGTCTTTGCATTTTCTTTTTTTCGCGAAGGACATCTATGTAGGATCCGTATTTCTCCTTAAACTGATCGTAGGAATAAATCAGGTATTCATAGCCCTGTTCTGTGAGAAAGAGTTGACGATTATGACTAAATCTTTCTTCAGAGGATTCATTGGTAATTACGGAATAGAAAATAGCGTTGTTTCCGGCCAGTTTGGGTCTGAGTATTCTGCCCAGTCTTTGAGCCTCTTCCTGGCGGCTTCCAAAGGTACCGCTTAATTGTATCGCAATATTGGCATCGGGAAGATCAATGGAAAAATTGGCAACTTTGGAAACCACAAGCGCATGAATTTTTTTTTCGCGAAACATTTGATAAAGCTTTGAACGTTCATTTAAAGGAGTTTTGCCTGTAATTAACGGCAAATTGTATCGATCCGAGATCTTTTGCAGTTGATTTAGATACTGCCCAATAATTAGAACCTGGTCTTCTTTATGATTATGAAGTAAAATACCAACCACGCGCTGTTTTTCCGGATTCTCGGATGAAAATCGAAACTTTTCTCTGTCATCGGCAACAGAATACATACCGCGCATCAGCGAGCGCATGGGAACTCTTACCTCAATACAATGCGCCTGGGCAATCCATGATTTTTTTTCAAGCTCTTTCCATGGAACGTCTATTTTTTTGGGTCCGATCAGGGAAAACACATCCTCTTCCAGGCCATCTTCCCGAACGAGGGTCGCAGTTAAACCCAGTCTTCTTTTGGCCTGAAGTTCGCTTGTCATTCGAAAAACAGGCGCAGGTAAAAGGTGCACTTCATCATACAGGATTAATCCCCAGTTGTTGGATGAAAAAAGATGGAAGTGGGTAAATTCTCCGCCTTTCTTTTTTCTATGCGTTAATATATTATATGTGGCGATGGTAATTGGCTTGATTTCCTTTTTATCTCCCGAATATTCGCCAATATCTTCCAGCGGTACGGTAGTTTTATCCAGAATTTCGTCGCGCCACTGCCGTATAGAAAGCGTATTGGTAACGAGAATTAAAGTCTGGGTCGATACCTTCTGCATCGCGCCGATTCCCACAATGGTTTTACCGGCTCCGCATGGCAGCACAACTACACCGGAACCACCCTCAAGCGATCCGTTGGCATAAAACGCGTTAATTGCATTTTGCTGGTAATCTCGAATAATAAAGTCGGTATTGTGCGCAGTTTTTTCAAGCAAATCAAATTTGTACTCATTTCCAGGATCATAGCCGGCAATATCTTCAACTGGAAAACCAAGTTTGATTAAAGCTTGTTTTATGTGTCCCCGGAAATCGTTATGAATAAAAAGACTGTTTTCATTTTTTTTCCCTTCAATAAAGGGTTGTATTTTTTTGCTCCTGTAAATTTCTTTTATGTAGTTTGGGTCTTTTGACGAAATGATTAAATTTCCCTGTTCATCCCTTTGCAGTTTTAGTTTTCCGTAACGGCTGATTTGCTGGGTAATTTCCGCATTAATGTTCTGGGGGACAGGATATTTTGAATATTTATATAGTGCGTCAATGATTTCTTCCGCCGTTAATTTGCTCGCAGCTGCATTCCATAAAGAAAGAGGCGTGATTCTGTAGGTGTGCAAATATTCAGGCGATTTTTCCAGTTCCGCAAATTTTCCGATAATTACCCGCGCTTCTTCAAAACAAGGGTTGTCCACTTCCAGCAGAAGCGTCTTGTCTGATTGAACTATCAGGGGTTTTACATCCAATTCCATTATTACTCCGGAGTGATCTGCTATTTTCATTCAGGACGTTTCCATAAACCAAATGTTGGTTTATGGAAACGCCAGTATATTACAAGATGGAAATATTATTCCAGTATCGGATTGGCAAGGTTAAACTCATCCTGTCAAGCCTTTATTTTCTGTTGTTTCCCCGGATGAATGCGTAAGGGGTGCCGAAGAACGGCGTTTGGATGAACGACCGTGCATTTTTACAATCGCCGTTCGCAGGCAGGGGAAAGACTTTTCCCCTTTATAAGTTCATAAACTGGAGGGTTAATTTTTCAAATAATTATTGCCGCTTTGAATGAATTTTCTTATAATGACTTAGATAATCTTCACGATTGCCAAACAATTATATAAATGTTGCTTAATCCGGACACACAACCAAAAATAATAGCGATAGGAGATTCCGTTACCAAAGGTCATCCTGATGACTATTCCTGGACAAAGGTGGCTTCGGACAAACTTGGAATTCCCATTGAAAACATGGGCGTTAGTGGAGATACCTATGCAGGAATATTGCTCCGTATTGACGAAGTTATCAAAAAAGAACCTGACCTTTGCATTGTTTCCGCCGGAACAAATGATATATTTCTTGGTTATAGCGTAGATGACATAAAACAAACAATCAAGATACTCATCACGAGACTGGAAACGGAAGGGATTATTCCCGTAATTTCTACGCCAATCCCTACAATAGATGAATACAGCGAAAAAAAACTAAGTGAATTACGATCCTGGATTATGGCTGTTTGTCCTCATACAATACATTTTCATGCGGCATTTGAGTCCGAAAGTCTGCTTTCCGGAACCATGCTTTCTGATGGCGTACACCCAACCCATGAAGGTCACAATAGAATTGCTGAAATTTGCGCGCACGGTCTGCGAAAAATATTTTTGCAGCTCCACCAGCTTTAAATCATTCTGACTGAATATCGAATTCATGCTCAGGCAGCAAGAACTTCGAAATTCAGTCAATAAAAGTTTACACCTGAAAACGCAATTCAACACAGGAACAAGCATGAGTACAGCACAACAAAAAAAAGTGGCCATTTGGCTTGGAATTGTGTGTTCGCTAATATTTTGCATGGTGATTGTAGGCGGCATTACCCGTCTTACGCATTCGGGTCTATCCATGGTGGAATGGAAGCCCCTCATGGGGGCAATTCCCCCGATGAGCGATGAAGCATGGAACGAAACTTTTAGCAAATACAAAAATTTTCCAGAATATAAAATAATGAACCGCAACATGGAATTGCCGGAATTCAAATTTATTTTTTACTGGGAATATTTTCACCGATTAATTGGCAGGTTGATTGGCGTAATATATCTGCTGCCATTTTTATATTTTTATTTTAGAAATTATTTTGATAAAAAATGGGCTGTACGAATTTTTACCGGTTTTTTGCTCGGCGGTCTACAGGGCTTTATGGGCTGGTTCATGGTAAAAAGCGGATTGGTTGATAATCCGCATGTGAGTCATTACCGTCTTGCCGCCCACCTCTCTATTGCGTTTGGAATTGCAGGATATCTTTTCTGGCTTATTCTGGATTTGCTTTATGCCGATCAAACCGGTCAAAAAAAACCGGCAGTTCATAAAAGATTTCGGCAGTCGCTGCTCTTAACCCTCGGCGTTTGTTTACAAATTATTTACGGCGCGTTTACTGCCGGTAAAAAAGCGGGGTATGGTTTTAATACGTTTCCAAAAATGAACGACTCGTGGTTTCCCGATGAAATTTTTTCAATTCAACCTTCATGGCTGAACTTTCTGGAAACAAATGCAGCCATTCAATTTACCCATAGAATGATTGCATTTTCCCTGATTATTGGAATTCCCTTGTTTTTGTGGATTGCCCGCTTTGACTTTTCTTCGCCTGCCCAGAAAATTTCCAGGAGCATATTGTTTGTGGCATTGCTCGTACAATTTTCTCTGGGGGTTTTGACAATATTATTTATCGGTGATTTTGGCATTCTTTTGCCATCTATTCATCAATGCGGCGCTTTCTTTTTGTTTTTATCGGTAATTAATTTCAATTATGTCTTGTATAAAAACAAATGAGCATGGATCGGCATGAACCTCAATACAGATCAAAATGTATTAAAATGCGTGGTTTTGGGGCGCTTCGCGCCCCAAAACCACGTTAATTTATATCATTCTGACTGAATATTGAGGTTCATGCCCAAGCTCAATCCATAAAATCGATGCCGTCGAAATTTATTTTTTTCCCTTGACAAAACAACCTTTTTAATGCATCTTTAATGAGTGAAAACTTTTGCTACAAAATTCAGGCTTGTTTTTCTATTTTTCATCATAACTCGATTGGCTTCAGGGTGTTTGTGCGGCAAGTTTATTACGGGAAAAGTAACCTATGATTTTGTGCCAACCCTTGACGCTGCTCATGGCGGGCCAAAACTTGACTACGCTTCTATAACTGCGAAACCGGCTCGCAGGGTAACAGTTGAACTTTTGGACTCCAGCGATACTGCCATTGCTTCTACGGCCACCGACGACAATGGTGAATATTCTCTGCCCATTTCGGGCGATTATAAAAAAATCAGGGTAACGGCAGAAGTTCTTGCCAATGCCTATCTCAAAGACGGCCTCGGGACTGAAAATTGTAACGGCAGCAGCTGGAACATTACTGTGGCAGATAATACCGTCGGGAATGCAGTCTTTGCCGGAGTTAAGGATATCAAGGACAAGTCAAATATAGACGTGCACTTTACCGTTGATCCGGCAAAGGCTGATGTAAACAGTCGTTCTGCCGCGCCCTTTGCCATACTGGATACTCTGGTGACTGAAATGGAAAAAATATGCGAGGTAACGCCGGATATCCATTTCCCGCAGCTTTATGTGTACTGGAGCCCCGACAATGTACCATCTACGTATCTGGACATATCTGTCGGATATATTGTGACAAGCCATTTTGGCCTTTCAAAAGATTCCTCCGGAAAATTATACCCGAGCCTGTATATACTTGGTCAAAAAGATGTCGATACCGATGAATATGATCGTCATATTATAGCTCATGAGTATGGCCATTATGTGGAATCGCAGATATTCAGGGCTGATTCCATTGGCGGAACGCACAGCAGCCTGGATTCTCTGGATCCTCGGGTGTCGTTTAGCGAAGGGTTTGGCAATGCAATATCGGCGATGACCTTAAATAATCCTTCGTATGTGGACACATCAGGAACGGGCGAATCCGGAGGCTTTGGATTTGCCATTAACAACGCGCCAACAGGCGATATGACCACCATATACAGCGAATTTGCGGTTCATTATCTGTTGTGGAGTCTCTACGAAAATACCGACGGAACTACCAATTCCGGAACTGCCGCCAAAATTCTCAATGTTTTAAATTCAACAAAAACCTCCGATGCATTTGTAACATTGCAAAGCTTCGGAGCATTTTACAATGCCATTTACGGCGCTACATCCGAAAATTTTCAGAGCCTGTGGATCAGCCTGGGGAATGACTATAATTCTCTTTGTGCTGCATGTGTTGGAAGCGGAGATGTCGCTGACCCGCTTGATAGCGCCGGAAAGCTGGGGGCAGCTTATTTTGTCGCGGCATCGCCCGTTATACATTATCCTCCCGGAACAGTTACCACAGAAACTGCAGCTTTCTGGCAGGTCTATACGCTGCTTTCAAGTGGAACACCTGCAATTGGGGCCATTATCGATCTTACGGCAGGCAGCGCATCGTCGTCGCAAAATATATATCCGTACAATAAAAAAGGCGCCCATGAGTTATTTGTAATTAGCGGCGGCACAAGCGCTACGCTTACCGTTACTACATCGAATTGTGCGGGTCCGTCAACGGCGCCCATAATGATGAATATATATAATCAGAATGCGATCATTGCATCCCAGACCGGCACGGGTTGTGGCGGGGTATCG
>JAOUFE010000130.1 GCA_029858425.1 Spirochaetia bacterium
AAAAAGTCCCATGGGGATAATAACGGGTAAAAATTCAATCATATATGTTACAAAATCAAGACTAAAAATATTTGCAATAAAAATATGCGGCATCTGCAAGGTGATATCGGCTTTTGCCATTAATGCCGCTAAATTCATTCGACCAAAAGACCAGGCCAGGATTGTTCCGGTTATTACAGCAACAAGGCCGGCAGGTATTCCCGCCGGAAGTTTTTTCCGCCCGATATACTGGATAAAAATTATGGCCAGAGGAGCAAAGCTAACCAGGGGATCTTTAAATATACGAAATGAAAAATCCATGGCAATAAAAGTAATCGCAATGCCGGCAAGCGTCGTAAGCAGAGCTGCGCGGGGAGTAACTTTTTTAACCCGGCCCGCCGCCCATGCGCCAAAAAATTCAATGATTCCGGAACCCATGCAGGCCGCGACACCGGCTTTCCATGCAAGATTATAATCTCCGGTCTGATCGGCTACTGGTTTCATTACAAAAAGGATAAACGCAAAAAGCGAAACGGTGTTTACTCCGTAGGGCAAAGCGGTTACCGCAAGATTGCCTGTTTTAATGGCAAGCCTGCGAGCCTGAAGCGCGTAAAAAAAATTACCAAAAATAATGCTGACGGCCACGGCGGGCAATATGCGTCCAAAAACAATTTCTCCCGGCAGGCCAACGGCAAAGGTACACAACGCAACAATTAGAATCAACTGAATCAGGTTATCTACAAACAATCCAAAAAATCCATCGAGGTCGCCCTTTCTCCACCAGATTAATTTCTCTGCCATAATTCCTTTTCTGGAATTTAATTCAAGCGGTATATTGGTTTTTCCATGAATGAAAAAAATCTCCAGGAGGTTAGGCCGGAACTCAACATCAGGGCTGGTTTCGTTAAAAGGATGCAGTTTTCGGGCGCTTTGCGCCCGAAAACTGCATCCTTTTAACATCAAACAGTATGAATTTCGAGTTCCAGCCTAACTGAAACTCACCTCCAATACTCACCTCCAATACTCACCTCCAATAAATTTGTTTGACAACACAGCTTGTCAGTATGGGTTGATATGAGCTTATTTTACGTTCGAAGGGGAAAATATGAAAACTATAAAACCAGTTATTTTAACGACATCGCTGATTATTACGGCGGGCATTTTTGCCGATGACGCGGCTGTTTTTAAGAAGAAATGCGGAGCATGTCATACCTTAAAAAATGTTTCCAGCGCTAAATCCGGACCGGATCTTACAGGAGTGGCCTCAAGAAGGCCAGAAGAGTATGTAAAGTTGTACATGACCAATCCAGCCGAAGCCAAGAAAAAGTTTCCTGATATTTTTGCAAAGGAGATAAAAGGAAAATTTCAATTTAGCATGCCCGCGCAAAAACTTAACGCTGAGGACACGCTGGCTATATTGAATGCATTAAAATAAATGTGTCCAGCATTGAAACCGGAAGAAAACGGTATCAGCCGCAAGGGCTTTATACGCTCCGTGTTGGCCATGGGCGGACTGGCCATCAGTTATGGAACGTTTGGAGCTTTCATAATGAGATATTTATGGCCGGTTAAAAAAAATACAAAGCAAAAAATATACGTTTCCAGCGCAAAGAATATCCGCGTGGGAGAAACCGTGACATTTTCTACGCCGCAGGGCGAAACGTATATTTTAACCAACCGCGAAGTCGATGGGAAAAACACCTTTTCAGCCTATTCCAACAGATGCCCTCATCTTGGCTGCAAGGTAATTTGGGAGCATGCGAGTTCGCGGTTCTACTGCCCATGTCACGGCGGCGTATTTAATGAAAAAGGCGTGGCCATTGCCGGGCCTCCGGCAAAAGCAAATCAAAGCCTGAAAAAGTGCGACATTGAAGTTATTGACAGCGCAATTTACGCCCTTTCAGGTTAATTGCAAGAGGAAAAATATTATGAGTATCAAGAAATGGTTTAACGAAAGAGTACAAATCGATACAGATATATTTAAATCCTTTAGCAGCGAACCGGTTCCGGATCATCTACGGCATTGGTGGTGGTGCCTTGGCGGAACCCCTGCCTACCTGTTTATCGTTCAAATTATTACAGGAATATTGCTTTCATTTTATTACATCCCTTCGGTAGATCATGCATACGACAGCGTACAAAACATTTCCGACAATGTGTATTTTGGCTGGTACATTAGAAGTATTCACAAGTGGTCGGCGAATTTTATGATTGTTGCTGTCATTCTTCACATGATGCGTATTTTTTTTACCGGCAGTTACAGAAAACCGCGCGAAATAAACTGGATGGTGGGCGTTTTTTTATTTGTATTTACGCTTTTAATTGGATTTTCCGGCTACTCCCTGATTTTTGAACAATTGTCTTACTGGGGTCTTACTGTGGCCGGGAACCTAATGAGTTCCGTCCCCCTCGTCGGGCCATTCCTGGCAAATTTTATTAAAGACGGCGACGCCATTTCGCAATTTACCCTGAGCAGAATGTTTGTATTCCATGCGGCAATTTTACCCATGCTGCTGATTCTTTTGCTGGGAATACATTTTACATTTTTACACCTTCAGGGAATTACAACCATATATTTCAGCGAAAAAACAAAGAAAAAAACTTTTCCTTTTATTCCAGATCACCTGTTTACAGAAATTATATTTGCAATCATATTAATGATCCTGTTGACATTTATGGCGATCGTATTTCCGGCCGGCCTCGACGAAAAGGCCAATCCGTTAATTACGCCAGCGCATATTAAACCGGAATGGTATTTTTATTTTACGTTTAGAATATTGAAAATTACTTCCATATCGGCTGCGGTACTGATACTCGGGGCTGCGTTTTTTGTATTGCTGCTATGGCCTTTTATTGACGGGCTAATCCGGAAAAAAACAAAAAATGAATATAGCGTTTTTATCGGGATTGGAAGCGTGTTTTTATTGTGCGCATTGACGCTTTGGGAAGCATTTGCGCTGTTTTACAGTCATTAATTGCATAAAAATTTGAGGAGATTTCATGGCTACGAAGAAAAAAAAAGACCCGTTTCAGGTACCCGGCAAAGGGATGTTTAAGGAAAAATTAAATAATTTTATCAAAGAGTTTGTGGATTCTTTTAAAGGCGATTCAGAAATGACCCTGAATCATAAAAAAATCATCATCGCGTTTTTATCTGCTGTTTTTTTTATTTCATTGCTGATTGTAGCATGGATTGAAGGAGGCCGAAAAAGAGTGCTGACATATCCTGACGCCGTCGTCACTTCTTCCAGCAAAGCATGTGTTAATTGCCATCAGGAAACAACCCCTGGCATAGTAAAACAGTGGAAAGAAAGCAAACATTCCCATAGCGGAATCGGGTGCTATGATTGCCATCAGGCAAAAGACGGCGATCCCGACATGATGGTTCACTACGATGGTCACAAAATATCGACCATTGTTTCTCCCAAAGATTGCGCATCGTGCCACGAAAAACAATACAAAGAATTTTCTGAAAGTCATCATGCCCAGGGAGGCGCCATTCTGGGCAGCCTGGACAATGAACTTGCGGAAGTCATAGAGGGTCAGGTGGAGTTTAATGCTAATGGAGAAAAAATAAAAAATTCCGCCGTTGCTGTATCCGGATGTTTGCAGTGTCATGGCTCCGAAGTCAAGGTTCTGGCCGATGGCAAACTGGATTCGGAAACATGGCCAAATACCGGCATCGGCAGAATTAACCCCGATGGATCCAAAGGGGCATGCTCTGCCTGTCACATGCGGCACAATTTTTCCATGGCTCAGGCGAGGCAGCCGGAAAATTGCGGCAGATGCCATCTCGGCCCGGATCATCCGCACCTTGAAATTTATATGGAATCCAAACACGGCATTGCGTTTGTCGCAAACCGGGAGCACATGCTAAAAGACATGGAAAACCCCAAATGGATTCCCGGAATAGATTTTGAAACAGGGCCAACCTGCTCGACATGTCATATGGGGGCAACGCGCGATCTGGAATCTACACATGATGTCGGCAGCAGAATATCGTGGAATTTAAGACCGCCCATTTCAGAAAAAATCGACGCGGCTGACAAGGCTAAAAATATCCAAGTAAAATCCTGGGAAGATCGCCGAAATGACATGAAAGATGTTTGCTCAAGCTGCCATTCACAGGGGTGGATCGATAACTGGTACACGCAATATGACAATCTCGTTATCACATACAACGACAAATTTGCGCGTCCGGCAACAGAGCTCTATAACATGATTCGAAATCTTGGATTAATCTCGTCAGATACAACATTTGATGATGAAATAGAATTTACTTATTTTTATTTATGGCATCATGAAGGACGAAGGGCCCGACATGGAGCCTCAATGATGGGTCCGGACTATACACAATGGCATGGTATGTTTGAGGTAGCCAATACTTTTTACCAGAAATTTATTCCTGAGTTAAAAGAAATTATTGCCGTAAACAGAGCGATGGGAGGACCAAGGGCTCAAAGCGCCGATCAGGTGTCTGCCCACCTTCAGGCCATATTAAACAGCCCAATGCACAGATGGTATATCGGCAAGTTAAGCGAACGGGAAAAAAATTTGCGCAAAAAAGACCGCCAGGAATTTAAAAAACGCTACGTGCAATAACCCTAACTGCCGCTGGCTTTGTTTCTCAAAACCAGACGTCCTGAAATCCGGAAGTGGTTTCAGGACGTTTACCCGACAATACGCGCCAGAATTTCAAACGGAGCCTGAACGAGATTCAGGCAGCGCGTTTTAAAAATTCGGCCTTTATGTCAATTCTGGAAAACCGGTAAAAACAGGTGTCATTGAGAATGGAGAACCGGTTGTCTTTCAGCAAGGCAAATAGCAGGTCAAATTCATCGAAAGTCAGATTTTCATTTTTTTTGATCATCGAATACAAAATAAACAGAGGAATTGAATTTTTCCTTAAAGCAATAATCAGGTAGCAATTCCTTAAAACCTCCCTGTCTATTTTTTGAGTCACCGGTCGCTTGACCCAGTGAAAACCAGCCTCGCTTTTCCCGATAGCCAGAAACGCTTTCAAGATGGTTAACTGGATATCCGGCTGATCCGGGTTTTGGAAATGTTGAATATACAGGTAATCCAGACTTTTCTGAAACTCGCTATTGTTTATATACGCCTGCCCTACCTGCCATTTCCACATTAAGGGCAGCATGTTTCTCTGTTCCATTAATAGCAGATAATCCAGCATACCTTTCCAGTTTTTCTCTTTATAGTACTGCTGAATCGTTATCTTTATTATTTGATTCGCATTAAAAACCTTCTCCTGATTTTGCTTTATTCTGATTGTAAGTATCTTTTCAAACGAATCTCCCCTTGTTTGAATTTTCATTTTATCCCTCCAAAAATATATTCAGGATATTTCCAAAAAAACCTGCGATTGAGGTCTGATGAAACCAGACCAGCGCTTTTCTGAAACATCCTGCATTTGCATGAATACTGACCCAGACCCTGATAAATTGTTTTTTGCCTCCTTGCTCGTTTGTCTCCTGGATCGCTCGAGGGGCGGCAAAAACAGGCTGCAAAATGGGCGGCCAAACAAACTTGCCGGTACAGGTTAGTCCTCATGTGTATTAGTTATACGCTTTTTCAGGATTTTTTTTCACTTTTATATATTTTTTTTCAAAATAAAACTATATTTATATTAATTTTATTTGAAATATGTCTATTAACGTAGAGCCTGCCTGTAAAAAGCTCATCAAAATTTCTTTGCTGTTGCGAATCTGGAAGGCGAGCGGCAAAAAACTATTTTTTTTGAAAAGTTTTTTCAATGCAGGTTTTTACATCTTCAAAAAAATATTGCCTGCCTGGACTTTCCATCGAGTTCCTTGGGGGTTTGCCGCCCCAGATGACATTGGGTATGCGGTGAGACAATAATGTGCGTTTGCGGGTCTGGGTTTGAGAGCATGAACGAATGCGCCCCGTAAGCGACAGCTCTCCGGCAGCAGCCCAACAAGCCGGTAATTCCGTATTCAGATAGCTGCTGGCCATAGCCAGCAAAAGAGCCAAGTCCCCGGCGCTGTCATTCATATGGGCTCCGCCCTGTACTCGCACAAAAATGTCCGACTGACCGATATTGAATCCAGAATATTTTTCCAGAATGGCAGCGATCATGTGGATACGCGAAATATCAATATTTTCTCCAATGCGTCTTCCGCTGGAAAAGGCAGCCGGCGTAACCAATACCTGAAATTCCACCAGCATGGTTTGCGATCCATCCAACTGGGGAAACAATATACTGCCGACTCCACCCACATCCTGCATTTGCAGGAGATTTCGTTCTCCGGAAATTTCACGCAAGCCTTCGGGCGACATTTCAAATACAGCGATCTCTCCGGTAGAACCAAACCTGTTTTTGGAAGAACGGATAAAGCGATATTGACCCAGTCTCTGGTTTTCAAAATACAGTACCACATCTACGGAATGTTCCAGAAGTTTTGGACCGGCAATTTGCCCGTCCTTGGTAATGTGCCCGGTCATACAGACGGGGACATCATTCATTCTTGCATAATCGATTAATGCCGCCGCAGCGGCCCGCAACTGGGCGGGACTCCCGATGTTCATGCTTTTGGAGCTGTCCACATTGATGGTTTGAATGGAATCAATAATCAAGACTTCCGGTTTAAAATCAAGAGCGGCTGACAAAATATTTTCAAGCTGTGTTTCCTGTAAAATGGTAACATTGGGGCGCAGCGCGCCTATGCGGGCAGCCCGCGAGTGGATTTGCTGAAGACTTTCTTCTCCCGTGACATAAAGAATTTTTCTGCCAGATTTTCCAAATTCCAGCAAAAGTGTCGATTTGCCGACTCCTGGTTCTCCGCCCAGTAAAATTACCGATCCGGCCACCATTCCATTTCCGAGAATTTTATCCATTTCAGATAATCCCGTTGAAATCTTTATTAATTTTTCACTTTTTATAGAATTCAGGGCAACGGGAATGGAACTGCCCGAAATCTTTTTCCCGATTTTATCCGATTCAGTCGTTTCTTCAAAACTATTCCAGGCCTTGCATGTTGGACATTGCCCCATCCAGGCAATAAAACTTTCACTACATGCGCTGCATTTATATACTGTTCTTGCCTTTTTTGCCATACTGCGAATATTATACTTATTTGAACTTTCCCCGTCAATTCTATTTGGAATCTAAGCATGAACTCGAAGTTCCGCCCTCGAGCATGGGCATGGACCTCAATAATCAGATCAAAATGTATTAGACTGGCCACCCTCTTTCGCTAAAAAGCGAAAAAATCAAAAAAAGCAATGCTCCCAAACTCGCGCAGGTAAAAAGCTCGCGCCAATTTGATTTAACTGTAAACGACGATAAAACTATAATATTTCGCCCTTTCCGGATAAAAATTCCGGAGAAAGGAAAATATTTTTTCCATT
>JAOUFE010000017.1 GCA_029858425.1 Spirochaetia bacterium
ATGGCGCAAGATCGCGAAACCAGTTGGTGTTAGTCGTTTCACGTTGATATTCCATGGTTAGCGTACCAATTCTCAAAATCGTGAGTATTCATTCTCCAAAGAGCTTGGGCAGGAACGCGCATTTTAATACATTCTGACGTCTATATCGAAGTTCATGCCCAGGCTCCAAAGTAACTTCTCAAAATGGACTCTAATGATAACTCTAATGATAAATCATCTTGACACGTTATTTGATATAGAAATAGATTCCTCTAAAATTAATATCCAGAGTGATTCTTCCTGGAAGTATTATATTCGAGATGTCAAGAAAGGCTATCATAAATGAAGATTTATCTATATCTCCGGATATTATTGATTGTTATTATTTTTACCGCTTTTAACAAAAGTTATTTTTCCCAAACGGCAAATCCAGGCGATAAAAATGAGAAAGTTGATGAAACCGGAAAACTCGTAAACCGGCGCGTCCTGATTCTGGATTTTGTAAACTCCAATAATTCAAAAGATCATGAATATCTTGAAACCTCTATTCCCGACACATTTCCGGGGGCTTTAAACAAGACCAGATCTTTTGAGCTTTTGAGTCGATCCATCTGGCGGGAAATGCTTCAAAACCAGAAAGTTCAGAAAAGCGATGCTTATGATGATAAAATCGCTGTTCAAATGGGCGAAAGCCAGAAAGCGGATGTTGTAGTTATGGGGAGCTTTGCGGCAAGCAAAGACACGATTATTATTATCACCCGTGTTCTTGAAGTATCCAGCAGTCGTATTATGGTGAGCCGAACAAAAATAACCAAAATAGATAACAGTATATTTGAATCCATTAAGGCGCTGGCACAGGAACTCAGCGCCGAAATGAAAGAAAAACTGCCCCCTTTACCTCAACAGGTAATTACCCGGGAGCGAGTCAAGTATCAGCAGGAAAACGGTGAGACTGAAAAGCCAAAATCTGGCAAAGATCCCCGGGATAGAAAATTTTCTCTTTTTTTTGACCCCGGAATGGCTGTTATTGGATATTATGTTGCACAAATCCAGATTCCCACCAGCAACTGGACCCACCTTCAAATTGACGGCTCTTATATTGATTTAACTGCATGGAAAAAAACATTTGGCGGTAGTATGACGGGTTATTACGTTGGGGCAAGTTATCGGTTTATGATGACTGCGTTTAATAAAAGTACGGGTCTTTCTGCATTAAATGGCTTATATCTTGCGCCAACTTTTCAATTTATGAACGGTACTGCCAGCAATGACGTTGGCTCTTCCCCGCTAAGGGCATTTTCATTTGGTTCCGAAGTTGGCCATCAATGGGTATTTCGCAATGGTTTTACTTTGGGTGTAAGGATGGGCTATTTATTTGCGGTAAACGACCCTCCCGGCTCATTGCCTCCTCAGTATTTTCCATTGTTGATACCTTTCAATATTGCTGGTCCCACCTTACATCTGGATCTTGGATGGTCTTTTTAATATTATGCGCAACTGCCAAAGAAGGTTATCATAAATGAAGATTTTTATTATTCGAACGATAGTATTTGTTTCCTTTGCCTTATGTATGTATAATGAAAACTATGCCGAGACTCGCAATAAAAACAAAGAAAATCAGCAAGTTGCCGAAACAGGGAAACTTGTTAATCGACGGGTTCTTATCCTGGACTTTGTAAATACCAGCAATGCCTCAGAATACGCGTATCTGGAAACTACGATTCCGGATACTTTCTTAAGCCCGTTAAATCAGACAAAGTCTTTTGAACTGATGAGCCGGTCTATTTGGCATGAAATGATAAATACCCATAAAGCATCCGCAAAAGATGCTTTTAATGAAAAAACCGCCCTTGCAAGCGGTAAAACCTATGGCGCCGACGTCGTAGTCATTGGAAATTTTACCATTACCACAGATGCTGCCGTTATCAATACCCAGGTCGTTGATATTTCCAGCGGCAAGATCATCATCAGTAAAATGAAAACTGCGAAAATAGATGGCAATATCTTTACAGCCATTAGTGAATTAGCCCAGGAGCTGGGCAATGAATTGAAAGAAAAGCTGCCGCCTCTTCCTCAACAGCTTATTGTAAAAGAACGAGTAAAATACTTAAAAGAATATGAAAGACAAAAAGAGAACCCAAAAGCAAAACCCCTTGCTGAGGAAACCAATGTGGAATGGAGCCATAAAAAAATATTATTGAGTTTTTCCCAGGGCTTTGATATTGATGTTTTAAATTTGCAAAAATATGGTCTGGGAATGCAGGGTAGTGTTGGATTCAATGTTGCTTTTTATACAGAAAATCAAGTGTACTTTGGCGTGGCTTTGGATTTTGCTGAAATATTCAGCGGGGCCACAGTAATTGGTAGAGTTCCGGTTTTGGACACATTTGCATCTGTTGGTTATTCCCTTTTGGTTCATCGTTGGTTGTATACAGTAGATGTTGGAGCGGGTTATTTTTTAATGCCCATTTCCACAGGTATTACTTATAATCCTTTTTTAAATTCCAACATTGGAGCGCAGTATCTGGTTTTAAAAAATTTCTCCATTGGTTTTAACCTAAATGCCCGTGTCTTCTATGACCAGCCTTCGCCACTTTTTTTTAGCGGCATATCTTTGGTTCTGGGATACGTTTTATAGGCAGGAAAAAAATGAATTTTAAATATATCTACATTATAATCATGATGGTATTGTCTTTGTTAAATTCTGGATGCATTTCATGGGATCTTGCTTCTTTGGAATATGGCACCCTGGAAACAACGACCATTACCATTGATGGGGACAACTCAGACTGGAAAAATGTACGGAATAAAATTACAGATCCGGCAAATGATCAGACTGGTAACTCTTCTACAGATATTACTAAATTTAGCGCTGTAATAAGTGGAACAAATATGGCTTTGTTGATGGAGACTTCCGGGCCCATTGCAATGCCGCATACGCCGGGTCAGGATTCCTCCGGTTATGGTGTAAGTATTAATTTTTTTACCAATACCGATTGCTATAATTCAGGGTCAGAGTTTGGTTGGGTATCTGTTGAAATTCGTGCAGATAATCTTGGTAACGTTTTGTATGACAGCCAATACTTTACCCCTCCCAATACAACCCCTTCTGGTTTATTTTATCCAACAAAAGCTGCCTATGCAGGAAATGTTCTGGAAATGGAGGTTAGCTTAACAGCCATTCCTTCCAATGCAAAATCTATAGGTTTTTGGCCTCGAACTGATTCTTATCTGGCTCCACAGGGAGCAACACAATATGATGATATGAATAATGTGAACATAGGAAACTATTGCTTTAAATTGCCCTGAAATGTTTTTTGTAAAGCATTGAAATCAGCACCTGTTTTATCAACGTCGGGTAGCAATGCTTTGTGATAGATTTGCAATTGGAATGTCCAGATCCGGATATTACCCTTGACCGTGTGTATTTTTTTCTGAAACAGTTGCGCTATGAATGAATTCTTCTCTCCTGGAAAAGTTTATGTAATTGGAATTGGACCTGGATCGGAAAATCAAATGACATTATTCGCGCTAAAAACCATTGAACAATGTCAGGTCATTATTGGTTATGATACATATATTGATCTTATCAAGCATTTATTGAAACCATCCCAGGAGGTGGTTCGCGCTGGAATGACAGAAGAGGTCTATCGCGCTCAAAAAACAATAGAACTTGCCAAAGAAGGAAAAATTGTTGGCGTAATTTCGAGCGGCGATGCCGGTCTTTATGGAATGGCCGGGTTGATATTTGAAGTTCTGCATAAAATGCAATTTCCCGGGAAAATCGACGTACAGGTTGTCCCAGGGGTAACTGCTCTGATTTCCGCCGCTTCTTTGCTTGGCGCGCCCGTCATGCATGATTTTTGCGCCATCAGTCTAAGCGATCATCTGACTCCCTGGAATACCATTGAAAAACGTCTTGTCCATGCCGCAATGGGTGATTTTGTCCTAACTCTGTATAATCCAAAAAGCAGCCGCAGAAAAGAGCAAATCAATATCGCGCAAAATATTTTGCTTCAATATCGTAATCCTGAAAACCCTGTTGGAATTGTCACCTCTGCGTATAGACCCGATCAAAACATTGTCATTACCGATTTAAATCACATGCTTGAATTTCCTGCGGGAATGATGACCACCATTTTAATTGGAAATTCGCAAACCAGGGTGATCGATGGAAAAATGATTACTCCCAGAGGATATCAGAAAAAATATCAACTTCATCAAAATATCCAGGATATAAAAAAATCGGACAGAATGAATATTACCCATGAACCCTGGGCGCTTCAAAAGGAAAAACAAAACTCTGAAATGCAAACTGGATTGGAAATTAATTTAATGAAAAACATTCCAAAAAGAGTTTTGCATAAATATTATATTAAAACCAAAGGTTCTTTAAACCAGTCTTCTGCCGATTCAGAAAAAATATTAAATGCCGGGTTTTTATCGGTTCTTGGAAAATTTTTATCAACGGATAGTCGCATTGAGGCAACCCCCGATGGCAGACTTTTTCTATTATGTCATGAAATAGACATCGAAACCATGGAAAAACTTGATTCAGAAGGTTTATATCTTTATGACGATGAGGAATATATTTTAATAAAAACCTGCAACTTTTGTGATGGAGAAAAACCGGAAAGTCTCGTCTGGCTGGATATTCTAAATAAATCCTTAGCCGATATCCATGTTCCTGGTCAATTGCATATTGGGTTCAATGGTTGTGGGATGTCTTGCCACGGAGCTGTCATGGAGGACATCGGAATTGTATACTTTCGCGGAGAATTCGAAGTATACATTGGAGGCAAAAAAATGGGACGCAACGTCAGACTCCCTCTGCACACACATTTGCACTTAAGCGGGGAGGAGATGATTTCCATTGTTATGAATCTGGTTGCGCGATACAAGAACGAAGGTTTCGAAAAAGAAAAATTTTTCAAATATATTCTTCGTGTTTCAGGGCAGGTTGTATGAGATATATCCTGTTTATTGGACATGGCAGTCGCGATGAGCGCGGCAATGAAGAAATTCGGGCATTTGTAAAAAATATTGTACAAAAGACAAATATTTCCATTTTTGAAGTCTGCTTCCTGGAGTTTGGCGCTCCTGATATTCCCGCAGGAATAAATAATTGTATTCTTGCCGGCGCAACTGAAATAGTGGTCATTCCTGTTATCTTGCTGGCGGCAGGACATTCCAAGCTGCATATACCTTCGGCGCTGGATCAGGCAAGAGAGAAATATCCGCATGTAAAATTTCATTACAGCACGCCAGTAGGAAGCGATGCAAGAATTCTGGATATTATGGATGACCGAATGAAATCGGTTTGGGATATGTCGATTATGCCGGAACAGGAAACAGCGGTACTTCTGGTAGGGCGCGGCAGCAGCGATCCGGATGCCAACAGCACGCTTTTTAGAATTGCCCGGTTGTTCTGGGAAAGACATAAATTTGAAATGGTAGAAACAGCATTTATGGGAATCACCCGGCCGTTAATGATGGACGGTCTTGTTCGGTGCCGAAACCTTGGAGCAAGAAACATTGTCGTACTTCCCTATTTTTTATTTACGGGAATTCTAATGGAACGAATGAAAAGCATGATTTCCGGGTATGCCGCCAGTAATCCAGATGTCCATATTTCTCTGGCCGATTATTTTGGGTTTCACCCGTATCTGGAAGATATTGTTGTGCAGAAAATCAAAGATGTTCACTCTGGAGGATCTGCTATAAATTGTGATTTTTGTTTATACCGTTTGCACGGGCAACAGCATCACCATCACCATTAAATTCAAGGAACACAAATGAGCAAAGAAAACGTATTCAATCCAGTTACAATCCAGCCCAATGAAATTGAATCAGAAAGTTTTAGAATTATTGATCGTGAAATTGGATCACATTCATTTTCTGCAATGGAATATCCCATTGTGAGACGCGTAATACATGCAACTGCAGATTTTGATCTTGGAAAAAGTCTTTTGTTTCAGCCTGAAGCCATTGCGTCCGGTATGGCCGCCATCCGGTCAGGAAAAAATATTATTGCCGATGTAAGCATGGTGCAATCGGGAATTTCAAAAAATCGCGCGGAGAAATATGGCGGAAAAGTAATTACATATATTGCAAATCCAGATGTAGCCGATAACGCCAAAAAGTTGAACCAGACCCGATCGATTGTCGCCGCCCAAATTGCAGTAAAAGAAAACCCCGAAGGAATATTTGTCATAGGCAATGCGCCTACTGCGCTGCTGGAATTAATTCGCCTCGTTCAGACTGGCCAGGCCAGACCGTCGCTTGTTATAGGTCTTCCTGTGGGGTTTGTCTCTGCGGCAGAATCCAAGCTCGAACTAACCAGACTTCATATTCCGTATATAACCAATGCCGGCAGAAAAGGCGGTACGCCTGCCGCTGTTGCCGCCTTTAATGCGCTGGCAATTCTAACAGAAAATATCTGAAAATTATTTCATGAGTACTGGCTTTGTTCTGCAAGTTTGTTTTTTTGCCGATACGGGAGAAAAAAATTAACTACGGGCTGAGTCAGTACTTATGAATTGTTTCATTTCCGATAACGGATTTTTTGCGGTATTTACAATAAAGGCAGTTTTTCGTGAGTCATCTGACCATTGGAAACAGTAATGCGAATAAAATATTTCTGTTCGTTGGCTGAATATTTTTTCATGGCAGGTCCCACAAGATAGGATACTCCATTAATTTTGCGGTAGTCGTATATATGGGAATGTCCCATCAATACATAATTTACCTTGTATTTTTCAAACATGCGCATCATTCCATATACTTCTTCCATGTTTGTAGATTGCGATGTTTCGCCGATTACAGGAGAAAACAAATTATAATGCGAAGCTACAATGCAGTAGGGTTCAATCTTCATGCTTAATTCTTTTTCCAGCCATTTATATTGATCTGCTCCCAGAGTATCGTTGGCGCTATCCAGCACAATAATGCGCACATTTCCGGCATGTGTAGAATAAACTCCTGGTCCAAGAATATCCTTGTATTGATCCCATCCTTTAAACCACAAATCGTGATTTCCGATAACCGAAAAATAAGGCAGGCCAATACTGTTCATAATATCCCGATACGCAATAAAGTCGCTGCGTTTTCCGTAATCGGTTAAATCGCCTGTGGGTATAATAAATGCGTCGGTAGAAATCAGATTCCTGGATAAAGAGGAAAGATACGGGTTTACCCCCTCTGCAAGATGAATATCGGTAACCTGAATAAAACTGAAATTGTTTTGATTGCTTATGGAACTTGCGCCGGGAGGAGTCAATGAGAGGCTCTCTTTAAAGCGCGTATTGACCTCATAGGGCGTGTAAAAAAATTGCAGCCAGTCAATGGAACATTGTAGCGTGGAAAATACAATGAGCAAGGGCAGCAATACAAAGGTCTTCAATTTCATATGCGGTATTGCGCTCCTGCAAGAATGACAAAACGATTGTACATTACGCTTATCCCGCCAAATCCGCTGGGGGTTACGCCAAAATTTAATTTTAAAGCCCACTCGCTGGACAATTGATACACCGCATCGATATGCCAGGAAATCTCAAAAGAATTGCCGGCATAATTCCAGTCTGAGTTTTTCAATTCCAGACCAAGGCGGATGTTGGGATTGTTCCAGTTGTAATAAGCGGCAAAACGGTAATAAAGATGAAACTGAATTAAATCATTGGGATAAATAAAAATATAATTCAGACTGTTTCGATCAAAGTTGGTAAAACGAGCGCTAAAGCCAATATCTGCTTCAAAATTTTTACCTTTCCAGTCCAGATAGGGGATTATGGAGTTTTCAGCTGTGCCAATCGAGATGTCGTGATATACCACGTTTAAAAATTTTATATGAGCCGACAGCTCAGGTCTGAAGAGCGGATTGTATCCTGCATCGAGGTGATAGGCGCTCAATAAACTCCATCCCGGGGCAATCAAAAAGCCGGAACTAAACTGCCAGCGTTTATTGGCAAGAAGTTCGTACCTTGCCTCGTTTAAAAAACGTACTCCAAGGGTAGTGTTGATTTCTGTTCCAGTGCGCAAGTCAAAGGATTGCTCCAGTTCCATCGGGAATACATTGCTGGATACCGCGATTAGAAAAAAAATAGATAGAAATTTTTTCATCAAATACGTGAGCTTTGCAATGCAGCCAGCCAATTATTATTTGCGCCCACCTGGCGGCAACAAGAATAAGGGCGCATAAATAAGGGCGCATTAACGTCCTTATGGACTTTTTTCCAGATCCAACAGGAATTGTTTCCGCCAGATTCCTCCGCCATAACCGGCCAATGTTCCGTTTTCTGCAATGACCCGATGACACGGAATAATTATGGATATCCGGTTGGCGCCATTGGCCGTCCCCACCGCGCGAACTGCCTTTGGTTTTCCGATGACGGCAGCCTGCTGTTTATAGCTTTGAGTTTGTCCATAAGGAATATTTTGCAGGGCTTGCCAGGCGCTTTTTTGAAACAGGGTTCCCGTCAAAACAAGCGGGATATCAAATTGTTTTCTCCGGCGGTTAAAATATTCATTGAGCTGATTGTTTAATTGCGCAAGATAGATATTTTCTGATTCGATTAGTTCTGCGCCAAACCATTTTCTCAAGCGGCTTGATTGTTCTTCGGGGATACGCTCCTCTGAAAATTCAAGGAAGCAAACTCCTTCTTTTGTTGCTCCGGCCAATATAACGCCAAGCGGCGAAATAATCTGTACAATGGAAATTATTTCCTCAGGGGATTTCATGGTTTTATATCGCAGCTCAGGGCATAATGGATTAATATTTTTGCGATTTCCTCCGGTTCGTTGACAATCATTAATCCAGGGGCTGCCTGAATTGCATTGAAAGGGCCATTTGTGGTTGATTTGACCACAACATTTATGTGCTCTCCGATTTCGGATATGCGCTGGGCAATCAAAATTGCCTGCTTTTCTTCTTCAATGGAGATAATTGCCGCAAGAGCATGTTGAATGCCCGCCTTGTTTAGAATGGCTTTTTGTGCAGCATTGCCAAAAACTACATGATGTCCGGCCTGATGCCCCCTTTTTACAAGTTCATGGCGAAATTCAATCACAATATATGGAATTTCCTTTTGTACAAGATCCTCGACAATTCGTCTGCCGTGGTATCCGTATCCAATAACAATAATATGATCGATCAATATATCTCCTGGATTTTTTATCGTCGATGGTTCTTCCTCATCGCGAACGATGCGCTTGAAGATTTTGAAAACCCGATTCTGATAATTTAAGATAAACGGGGTTAAAATCATGGAAATTGTCACCACGATAATCATTTGTTGCGCAAAAGAACCGCTTACCAGGCCGCGATTTTGCGCCATTTCAAAAACTACAAATGAAAATTCTCCTACCTGGGATAAGGAAACTGCGGTTTTCAGCGATGTAATGCGCCAATGAGTGAATCGCAAGATAATATAAATAATAGCAGCCTTGATCGTCATTATGGCAAGAACCATGACCAGGATTATTCCCATCTGGTGTAAAAAAAAATGCAGATCCACCTGCATTCCAACGGAAACAAAAAATACTCCCAGGAGAATATCCCGAAACGGAGTAAGATCGGCTTCCACCTGGTATTTATAGTGTGTTTCTGCAATCATTATTCCGGCAATAAAGGCGCCCAGAGAATATGTAAACCCAAAAGAATGCGCGAGAATGGCAGCAGATACAACAATCATTAAAACAGATGCAATAAAAATTTCATGGGAGCGGGTTCCGACAATGATGACAAAAAAATGGTTTAAAATATAGTGTCCAACAATATAGAGCAGAGCAAGGACAACAAAAGCATGAAATGCCGTATTTAGCAGAAGCATGGAAATCGAACTTTCCCGGTCAGAAAAAATACCCACCATAAGCAAAATCGCAATGACCGAGATATCCTGGAATATGAGTATTCCGGTTGCTTCCCTGGCGTATGTTCTTCCTGTATCGCGGTTGTCGTGTATGTATTTTAAAACAATGGCAGTCGAGGAAAGCGCAATGGCAAAACCGGTGATGATGGAACCCCGTACAGAAATTCCAAACCCATAACGGGCCAAAAGATAAAAAACAAGCGAAGTAAATACAAATTGCAAGGAGCCATGAAAGGCCACTTCCCGAACCATGCGGCGCAAATTATCTACAGAAAATTCCAGGCCAATGGTAAAAAGCATAAAAACAATGCCAAATTCAGCAATATTGTGAAGCCTTTGGTGTCCAACCTTTTCCAGACCAAAAAGATATGATATGGCAATTCCTGCCAGAATATAACCCAGGGCTGGCGACATTCCGATTTTTTTCAATATTACGTTGAAGACAACGGAAATTAATGTGGTGGTAATTACCATCATCATCACTTGTTCAACCGGGATATCATTCATGCAGTCAAAATATAATAAACTTTCCTGCTGTAATATTTTATTTTCAATATTGAAAAGGAATCGCATGAGTGTCGAGCCTTGACAGGAACTTCGATATTCACGTTAGAATGCAGTAAAATGCGCGTTTTGGGGGCGCGAAGCGTCCCAAAACCGCGTCAGTCCAAATTATTCCGGCTGAATTTCGGGTTTTTGCCTGAGCTTTCTTGCGCGATTAAAATCCGTTCTATCAATGAAATTGCTTTACGAATCGTATTGCCTTGTGTATTTTGTTCCAGATGAGCTTATTATACAAATTCTTTTATAAATTTGCAGCGGGAACAAGCATGCTTTTTCTTGCGCAGTGCACTTTTTTGCTCCCCCCCATTACGGTAACGGGGGCCAAAACAGCGGCCGAAAAGCAAATTATTGGCGATCAAACAGAGCTTGAAAGAGATGTGTGGATGATTTCATCGGCAAAAACAACATCCGAAGTTACCATACAAACAGACTCTAAAGATACTACTCTAAAAACTGTAGACGAAAACTCCAAAACATACAAGGGTTTTGCAATTCTCGATACCTTTAATCCGGAAATGCTGGAATTAAAAAAAGATGGAGTGGCTGGAGAAAATAATAACGGTCTTTTGAGCAATTTATTGCTTGAAAAAAATATAGAAATTGCCCCCGAAACGCAGCAAAAATATGCTCCGGATAATGGGAATTTTTCAAAAATTCTGCTGGAAACGATAAAACAAATCAATCTTGCCAGAAATTATATCGTTGAGGGCTATATAATCAATCAAAAGATGATTAACCCCGAATTTAACCCTGACAAAAATGAACTCCTGAAAAGTCAAAAGGGAAGGTATCAGGGTTCATCTTTAAAAGGTGAATATATACAGCTTGACGATGGTTCCTGGATTAAAAAGAAATAACGGAATACTGAACGACAGATTTGGTTATATTTAAATAATGTCAAAAAAAGGGGGGTAAACCCCTGAACAAAGGAAAGAAAATGAGTAAAAATTATGTTAAGTTTTTTTGTCTTGTGGGTTGCATCTTTGCGTTCAGCATGGGTATTTCAGCGGAAGATGCTTCGCCAAATAAGGAAGAAGAAAAATGGTATGATACATTAAAACTTTCAGGAATGATTCGAATTCGCCCCGAGATTAAATCAAATACGGGATTCGCAGACAAGGCAGCCAATGAGTATGATTTTATCGGTCAAAAGGCCTGGATCAGCTTGTCCGCAAATCCTCTCAAAAATTTAAAACTTTTGATTACAGTTCAGGATTCACGGTTATGGGGAGGGGAAACAGGATCCATGACGGGGCTTGGCACCACTTCGCCGGACAACCTTGGCTTGAGAGAAGCTTTTTTTGATCTGGGATTATTTGAAGACTCCCAATTTCATATTATAGCGGGTCGTCAAAAAATAGAATACGGCGATCAAAGACTTTTTGGTTCCCTGGAATGGAACAATGTTGGACGTTCGTTTGACGCACTAAAACTAAAATGGGAAACCGGGAATAATACTTTAAGTTTGTGGAGTTCGGCATTACAGGAATCAAACAGTCTGGATGCGCCTCAGGTTTCTGCCGGTAAAGGATTGGGCGATATTTTTTATTACGGTCTCTACAATACAATGAAACTGGATGATTTATTGCTGGCGGATGTGTATTATGCAAGCAAAATCAATATATTGGATTCCTCTACATTGAAACTCCATACCGCAGGAATGCGGCTTACTGACAAATCCATAAAAAATCAGACAGTAAATAATTTCCCTGTGGATTATACCCTTGAAGGCGCATATCAGTTTGGCACAAGAAGCAGTAAAACAATTTCTGCCTATGCAGCCGCCCTTGCGCTGGGATATACCTTTGGTTCGGATATGAAAATACGGTTCGGTGTCGAAGGAGATATTGCCAGCGGCGATACAGATTCTACCGATAAAAAATTTGAAACATTTGATAATTTATTTCCCACCAATCATGGGCACTATGGTCAGGCAGACATGATGTCCTGGCAAAACATGCTGGGTGGTTCTGCAAACATTGGAATTGCTTTTTCAAAAAAATTATCTGCTGTAGTTTCGTACTGGTATTTGTCAAGACTTGTTGCTGCGGACAACTGGTATACTGTCGCGGGCGGATTTTTGACAAGCAATCAGGGCTGGATTACCGGAACATCGGGCGCTTCAAAATCCCTGTTTCTGGGTCACGAAATCGATATTACAGTAAAAACGGAAATCAGCAGCCATTTTTTGTTTGAAGGCGGTTACTCTATTGTATTACCAGGTACGGCGCCAACAGATGCCGGGCACAACGCGCCATATCACTTTGCATATGTTTCAGCCATGGCAAAATTTTAGGCGTCCGCTATTTTCAGTTTGAAGCTTTTGCTATGTCTTGAATGGCGCTGATTACGATATTTGCGCAGGCCTCCGCGTCAGACAACGGATCATGATGTTTGAGGGTCAGGTTTAAAAAAGTGCAGACATCCGGCAGCTTGGTTGGGTATAACTTCCAGACATCGCGGGAAAGCTTTACGGTACAAATAAACGGAAGGTCGATATCTTCAGTACCATAATATTGGCAGCAGTCCTTCAAAACTCTTTTGTCAAAAGACGCATTGTGGGCAGCCATAAAATCCGCGCCGTCAACAAAGTCCCTGATCTGCGGCCAGATATCTCCAAAAACCGGCGCTGATTTCACATCATTCCAGGTCAGTCCATGTATATCTGTAAATTCAAAAAAAGTAGATACCGGCCTGATTAATATGGATTTTTTTTTAACAATGATGTTATTTTCTACCCGAATCAAACCCACAGCACATGCGCTGTTTTTATTCCGGTTGGCAGTTTCAAAATCAATGGCCACAAAACTTTTAAATGCGGCAAGTTTCTTGTTGGAATACATAATAATCTGCTTTTAATTTTATTCATACACAAAAATTATGTGTCCTGCCCCATCAACAGATATTCACGTCAGAATCTAATAAAGTGCGCGTTTTTGGCTCTGTCTAAAAAGTCGGCAATGAACATAGGAGGCGCGGAGAACACGTAGATTTTGATGAACTAACGCCGGAAAACGCATTTTTCGTATTTTCTCCGTGCGCTCCGTATCTCCGTGGTGATATTTTTTCTTTCTTGACAGCCCCAAAAACGCGCCAATTTAAATCATTCTGACTAAATTTCGAGTTCCTGTCCAGGCTTTACAATGAACTGATCCAGTACTCACGGAATATTAATTGCTGGACAAAATAACTTTTAAAGTTAAATTGAATCTAAAAGGAGCGAAGTATGGCAAAAACAACGTGGCAGGATCTTCTCAATCCAGGAGCTGCGGGAGATTTTTTTACGCGCAGAAACATTCCGGCCTTTAATCCGGCAACGGGGGAATACTCCAGAGCCAACGCCTTGTGGCTTGCGGAACTTAGCCGGCTGGTTTACCGGCCAGATATTGAAGAAATGGCGTCGCCTCCCCAGCCGGTCAGGAAATTGTATCTGGAAAAAGCGCAGCTTCGTCAGCGCCGTTTTTTTTATTCGAAAGAAACAAGCACCCAGGCTTTTCTGGTGGAGCCATTGGACTCGCCGAAATTCGGGGCGCTTGTTTTTCGCGGAACCGAACAAAACCCCAAGGATTTTATTTCCGATATCAAGCTGAATCTGACCCCGATTTCTGCAAGCGACAAGGCTGTTCACGAGGGGTTTGCCGAAGCGCTGGATTCCGTATGGGCTGAAATAAACAGGGAGCTTTCCCTTGTAAATTATCCGGTTTTTTATACAGGCCACAGTCTTGGCGCCGCCCTGGCCACGCTGGCGGCCTCGCGCCGCGCGCCAAAAGCAGTATACACATTTGGTTCGCCGCTTGTCGGCAATTCGGCTTTTGTGGCTTCCATTGCGCATATTCCGGTTCATCGGGTGGTGGATGATCAGGACGCGGTAACATGGGTTCCGCCCGAAATTCTTGGGTACCGGCACGCCGGCAAATTGCAACTCCTGAGCGATCCGGACAAGATATCCCTGCTGGATCCGCGCACCTGGTATAAAATCTGGCCGTTTGGATCACCCCCAAAGCCGCTTGCTGATCATGCTCCGGTAAATTACGTGGATAGAATAATTCTTTAGGAAGGGGCAAGTCTGCCCCTTGATTCCGGGGTTGTCTAAAAAGTCGCTTCGGTACAATTTTGCCCCGTTCATTGTTACGCAGCCCCCAAAGGAGTGTGAAAATGGTTTTTTTTTGCATAAAAAACGCCATTTTTGTATTGAAATGAGAGGCAAAAACCACTCAGCGCTCCTTTTTAGGCAACCCCTTCATCAACCCCTGACATATTTTGCAAAAAAGCTTTCCTGCGGCATGCCGCAGGAAGACAAACGGTATTTTTTATGTTAGACTTTTCATTATAAAACAAGAAATAAGACAGGAGAAGGAAATGAAAAATCAAATGAATCAAAAAAAGGGGATACAAAAATGGAAATCCGGGATTGCCTCAGGTATTGTTGTTTTAGCGATGACTTCGGGATGCTCCCTGTTTTCGCCCTGGATTGGCGACTGGGTTTATAAAGGGCTGGATACTGTTGGAATTACGTACGGAGTGGACGGTTGCGCGAATTTCATTGGCGCTTTTATGAAAACAACAAAGCATGTTACTGATACTTTAATGGAAGATACCTCTGTGAATTACAGCGATAGCGGGTGTAAAACCAAAATCAGTACTGTATTTGCAAGTTACACCTATAAAACAGGCGCAAGTTCTTCGGCAAAAAGCGCGATGCTGGATTTTACTACCGGCGCCACAAATTTAAAAGATACCGGAGATTCGGCTACAGAAGTAGATATGACGCTTTCAAAAGTCACTTTTACATGCAATGCTTCGGGCTGCGCCCAGCCCTATGCGGATTGTGCTTCAAAAACTTTTCCCATCGGTACAGAGGTCGACATTACGGCATGCGCAAAGACCAGCCAGCCCACGATCTCTGAAAGATACGATATCTTTACGATAAATGGAGAGGGTAAGCATCTGGAATTTGGTTCTTCGTATGACGGAACGGCGTACAATCTGGATGGAAGTACAAAGGCAAAACGTCCGAAATATCTGGACGGTTCGGGCGCATACTGGTTAAAACTCAAATAAATTCAGGGGGTGCCCGGCAACCATGTGCCGGGCAGGGGGGCATTGAAAATAACGATGAATGTTGAATGAAAAATATTCAATTCCAGTTTCAATTCAACATTCATCATTCAAAATTTTTCCTTTCGCCCCCCTCCTAAAACCGGAGGAAAATATGAAACATTTACAAATATGGATTTTGGCCGCAATCATTGCCGGATTTTACTGCAGCAACAACATCAACGGTTCCTGCGAAAGCGGCGCATCAACAAACTGGCTGAATTCGGCCTTAAGCGGCGGAGGCGCATGTACAGATTACACGGGCTGTCCGGTTACCTACAAAGATCCAAAGTCCCTTGAAGGCGACTGTACGTTGTCGGGAGGTTCCTGGGTAACCGGACATTGCGATAAAACAAAATATCCCCAATGCGCCTGGAATTTTAGTTTTGGTTTTCTTGGCGACTGCGCAACAATTTGCCAGTAGGCTTTGCCGCAGGTCAGTCCGGTTTGCAATCTGCCGCTTCGCTGTCAGGATTATGATTTGTGGCGGAAAATTTTTTTCTGTATTGATCGGGGGTTAAACCGGTCAAGTTTCGAAAGTTTTTGTAAAATGCAGAAACCGAATTAAAGCCAACTTCAAAGGCCACAATGGACGAGTTCAACGAATGATTCTGAACTAAAATTTCTTTGGCGTCTTCTACGCGGTAAAAGCCTGTAAAATCCTTAAAAGATTTTTGGTACTCGCGGTTTATATATTCTGACATCTGGCTGCGCGTAAGATTCAGATATTTGCCGAGAGACTCAAGAGTAATGTTTTCATCGCGCAAAACTTTCTCCTGAAAGATTAGTTGATTTAACCGGTGCGAAATTCCCTCTGTATCCAGATTTTGAATTCTGGAGCTCGCATATTTTTTTGTAAAATATTTGTCGTATTTTCGGGTCAATATATTTAACTTCGCCAATTGCGGCGCTATTTGAATCAGCAGCGAGACAAAAAACAAGTCCCCTGTTTCAAAAAGCAAAATAGTTTCCGAGAATTCCGATTTTTGGAAAAGGCGGCAGGCAAAATAAATACTCCACTGAACCGCGAGGACAATTAAAACGACAATAGAAAAAATGTACATATCTCTTATCAAAAGATAGGTGTCCGGGTTTTTTTTAATTTTTTCCCAGTATATTGCGCCATGAAAATATTTTGTCAGCATTGCAATCAAAAACAAAAAATAAACCGCAATTACTTTAATCGCGTGATCTCCGGCCAGATGCTCTAATTGTTTTTCCGAATAAGCCTCCAAAATCCACGCCCGGATATGCCCGGGATGATTGAGTTGAACATAAATGTAATATCCCAAAAGAAAAAAAGGAATGATAAAATAATAAAGATTTTCAGGCGTCCATTCCCGTTCCGGATTAATCGTATAAATGCCGGCAAGAACAATTAAAACAATGCACGTACATTCCACCCCCGCAATCGATCCATACAAATATGGATAGAAAATTAAATTGCCGCTGAAAAACACGGAGCCATACCAGTGACAATACGCCGCAAGAACGAGCAGCGCGCCCACAAGAAAGCTTTGAATATTACGATTTTTTAAATATATCCATAGTTGAATCAATCCATTTGCAACAAACAGGATTGCAAAATAAGCGGCTATGGAAGGAAAGTGCATAGACACGCTTTGCCATGCAAACGCGCTCGCGTAAAGAAAAAATAAAATGAATAAAGTACTTTACACAAAGATAGCCAAAAATATTAATTTATCAGGAATGAAAGTAGATAAGCTAACGATTGTCGCCGAACCAGACAAACACAAAATTCTTGAAAAATTTAATCAGTATAATTTAATTTCTACGGATGGGATATTTAAAAGCGTGAAAAGCCTTTTTGACAAAAAATCCTGTTTTTTAATTATCATTCGCGAAAAAACCCTTGAAGAAAATATAAAATTTATTATCGCCTGGATTGAAAAGCAGTTTGACAGTTCTCTGAATCTTGTCGTAATTTCAAAAACATACAGGGAAAAGAAAGATTTTGATGCGCGAATCCAGGATTTTATAACATTTGTCATTCCGGAAAATACAGATTCCGGCTTGTTTTTAAATATTGTGGATCAATCGATTCATAACATTCTTATGATGGTTGACCAGATAAATGTCGACAAAGAACTTGCCAATGTTTATCACGACTTAAGGAGCGTAACCAAGGTCGGCAAGGCGCTTTTAACAGAACGCAATTTTGATACGCTTATCGCATTGATTTTAAATCAGGCCAAAGAAATTGTCGATGCCGACGGAGGTTCTATTTATATCGTAGAGCCGCCAGAGGAAAAAGGACAAAAACCATCCCGGCTGCGCTTTAAAAAATCTGCGCTGAATCTCAACGCCGATGAATTTCTTCTCGATATCAATAAAAATTCCATTGCGGGATACGTTGCTCTTACGGGAAGACACCTGATGATTGACGATGTCTACAAGTTATCCGGTGAAGAATACAATTTTAATCAGGAATATGACCGGATATATGAATACCATACAAAATCCATGATGTTGATTCCCATGAAAAATCATCAGAATGAAGTCATTGGCGTAATTCAGCTGATTAACAAAAAAATCGACAAAGCCCGCAAGTTGAGCCTCGATGATATGAAAGGAAAATGGGTAATTCCGTTTACAGAAAAATGCTATGAAATCATCAGCGCTTTGGCCGGACAAGCCGCCATGGCCATTGAAAATAATATTTTAATGAGTGAAATTCGGGATCTTTTTGACGGATTTGTAAAGGCGTCGGTCAAGGCCATAGAACAGCGGGATCCTACCACCAGCGGTCATTCGGCAAGGGTGGCTGATTATACCGAAAATATAGCAAAAGTCATTGATCAAATTAAAGAAGGTCCATTTATTTCAATTCGATTTTCCGCCGATCATCTTCGGGAGTTGCGATATGCCGCTCTGCTCCATGATTTTGGAAAGGTCGGCGTCAGAGAAAAAGTTCTCGTTAAGGCAAAAAAACTTTACCCCCATGAGTCTGAGCTCATCGAGTGGAGGTTTCATTTTATCCATAAAACAATGGAGAGCGAACACTTGCAAAAAAAACTGGATATTCTGAAAAAAAACGGGCGCGATAAATTTGAAGAAATGGAATTGGCTGTTGACAGGGAATATAGCGAAAATATCGAAAAATTGCACGACATGTATGAAGCCGTTGTCAAGGCCAATGAACCAACCATTCTCGAAGAAGGGAATTTCAAGAAGCTGGAAACCCTGACCAGCAAAATGGTCATGCTGGATAACGGACGGCGCATACCATTTCTGGAAAGAAATGAATTTTTAAGTTTGTCGATCCGCAAGGGAACCCTTGATGCCAATGAGCGTCTTGAAATTGAATCCCATGTAAGCCATACATACCAGTTTCTTTCGCAAATTCCCTGGACAAGCGATCTTGCGGGAGTTCCCGATATCGCGCACGGTCACCATGAGAAATTAGACGGTTCCGGATATCCTCTTGGAATAGGCGCCGAAAAAATTGCTATTCAGACAAGGATTATGACCATAGCCGATATTTTTGACGCATTAACCGCGTGGGATCGTCCATATAAAAAAGCCCTGCAAGCCGAAAAAGCTCTTGATATATTGCATGAAGAAGTAAATCATGGCAAAGTGGATGCTGAAATATTAAAGGTTTTTATTTCTGCGGAAATCTATAAAAAATTTCAATCGTCGGTGATATTTTAATGAGTTGCTGCGGAAATAATTGCGCTTCAGGTATTGATAAATTTTTTTCCAAAGAAGCGGCTCGTTTTTTAAAACGGTATAAAAAAAAAGGTCTGGAGAAATCCCAGAAAAATTTGTTTCAAGGAATTCAACAAACCGGCATTTCAAACCAAACCATTCTTGAAATAGGGTGCGGCGTGGGTTATTTCCATTCTCAGTTGATAAAGGCCGGCGCAAAAAAAGCTACTGGAATCGATATTTCAAAAGAAATGATCGGACACGCAAAAAATTACATGAAAGAAATTGGCCTGGATAAAAGAACGGATTACCATGTGGGAGATTTTGTGGAAATTTCAGAAGACATTGGATCTGCAGATATTACCGTTCTCGACAAGGTAATTTGCTGTTATCCCGATGCGGAAGATCTTGTAGAAAAGTCGATTTCCAGAACAAAACATGTTTATGCATTTACCTTGCCGCGCGACAGATGGTGGATAAAATATCCGATAAAGCTTGTCGTTGCTGTCTTGAAAATATTTCGCTCATCGTTTCATCCGTATTTTCATGAACATTCCAGTATACATAGCCGTCTGGAATCCGGTAATTTCAAGATGGACTACCAAAACCATGTATTTTTCTGGGAGACATACGTTTTTATAAAAAATTAAAATGCAGCCGGGAAACAGAAAAGTCATATTGTATATTGCAATGAGCCTTGATGGTTATATCGCCAGGCCAGATGGCGATATTTCCTGGCTTTCGGTCGTTGAACAAGAAGGCGAAGATTACGGATACAAGTCTTTTACGGAAACTGTGGATACGGTCATCATGGGAAGAAAAACCTACGAAAAGATATTGTCCTTCGGGATTGAATTTCCGCATAAAGATAAAAAAGTATATGTAATTTCAAGGTCAAGGAAAGGAAGCGATGGGAATGTGGAATTTAGCGACAATGTAGACGCTCTCTTGAGTAATCTGAAAAATACGCAAGGGAAAAATATTTATCTGGATGGCGGAGCCGAACTGGTAAACGATATGATGCAGCGGGATTTGCTCGATGAGATGATTATTTCTGTTATTCCGTTTATGCCTGGAAACGGCATCCGTCTTTTTCAAGAAATAAACAAAGAACATAAATTGAGGTTGATGGATTCACAGTTATTTTCAAGCGGCCTGGTTCAATTGCATTACTTGCTGGAAAGCCACGCTTAAATCATCGAAATTTTTCAGGAAAAATTGTCAAATTTTTTCCTTCACGCGCTATCAGAAAATGAGAGCACGCAAGTTTAAATCATTCTGGATGAATTTTGCGTTCCTGCCCAGAAACATGCGGTCAGTCATGCTCGTATGACTCCTCAACTGAATTGACATCATGTTTCCAAACAAGGCTCTGACGATATGCTTGAAAACAGCGGCGTAAAAAAAGAATTGCCTTCCAAATACAATCCCCATGGTCTTGAAGCCAAATGGTATCCGGTGTGGGAAAAAGGAAATTATTTTAGCTGGAAAAAAAATGTCAATATTGATTCCCTTTCGCAGGAAAAAATAAACCAGCTTCGAAGCGAAGGCAAAACCTTCTCCATGGTAATCCCGCCGCCGAACGTAACCGGCAGCCTGCATCTTGGTCATGCCCTGAACCATGTGATTCAGGACATTTTAACGCGCTACCACCGGATGAAAGGAGATCTCACGCTGTGGCTTCCCGGCACCGATCATGCCGGAATTGCAACCCAGAACGTAGTCGAAAAACTGCTCAAAAAAGAAAACCTGCACCGATGGGACATGGGGCGAGAAAAATTTGAAGAACGCGTCTGGAAATGGAAAGAAGAATCCGGCGGAATGATTACCCACCAACAGCGCGAGTTGGGCGAATCTGTTGACTGGGATTATGAACGATTTACCATGGATGAAGGTCTCTCCATTACAGTACGCGATGTATTTGTCAAGCTGTATCAAGAAGGGCTTATTTATCAGGGAGAGCGAATTATTAACTGGTGCCCTCATTGTGTTACCGCGCTGTCCAACATCGAAGTTGAATATCAGGAAAGGCATGGAAAACTGTACTTTGTTAAATATCCGATAGTATCAGCAAGTACGCCTTCTGATTCGGAGATTCAACAAGCCCTCGAAAAATGCGATTATATTCTCATTGCGACCACCCGTCCGGAAACAATGCTCGGCGACGAAGCCGTGGCGGTTCATCCAGATGATGAACGTTACAAGAAAATGGCCGGGAAAAAAGTTTTACTACCGCTCTTGAATAAAATAATACCCGTCATTGTTGATGATTTTGTGGATAAAGAATTTGGAACAGGGGCAGTAAAAATTACCCCTGCCCATGATCCAAACGACTTTATGGTTGGGTCAAGGCACAATCTGCCCGTAACCCGTATTCTGGATGACCACGGAAAAACAAATGATTTGGCAGGAACTTATGCGGGCATCAGCCGGGAAAAAGCGCGCGAAAAAATTGTCGAAGATCTTGCAGCAAACGGCTATCTTGAAAAAACAGAAGATATAAAGCACGCCGTAGGCGAATGCTACCGTTGCCAGACAGTAGTTGAGCCGATTGCAAGCCTTCAATGGTTTGTGAAGACCAAACCGCTGGCAAAAAAAGCCATGGATGTTGTAAAAAATGGTTCCATAGAGTTCTTCCCAAAACGATGGGAAAACACCTACTTTGAATGGATGGAAAATATTCAGGACTGGTGTATTTCGCGTCAACTCTGGTGGGGGCATCGTATCCCTGCGTACTATTGTGAAAATTGCAAGCATGTTCATGTAGCGGTAACGTCCCCTTCCAAATGCGAAAAATGTGGCAATGCTCTTCATCAAGACAACGACGTTCTGGATACATGGTTTTCTTCCGGCCTGTGGCCATTTTCCACGATGCTCACAGAAGAACAAAGCTGCGCCAATACATCATGGCCTGCAAAAAATCTCGAGCTATCCCTGTTTTACCCCACATCTGTACTGGTAACGGGGTTTGATATAATATTTTTCTGGGTGGCCCGGATGATAATGATGGGAACACATTTCATGAAAGAAATTCCTTTTAAAAAGGTATACATTCATGGACTGGTGCGGGATGCGGAGCGTAAAAAGATGAGCAAGTCAAAAGGAAACGTGGTAAACCCGCTTGAAAAAATGCAGGAATACGGAACCGATGCGTTTCGTTTTTTTCTTGTGAGTATTTTACCCGAAGGTAAAGATATTATATACGATGAAAGCCGCCTGAAAGGTTACAGCGCTTTCTGCAATAAAATATGGAATACCGCGCGCTTTATATGGATGAATCAACCTGATAACTACAAAACGCCTCGCGAGTGCCCCGGAAAATTAAACAGCTTTGACTACTGGATACTAATAGAATATAACGAGGCTATAAAATCTTCTTCTGAGGCTTTGGAGGCCATGCGATTTTCAGATTATGCCCAGACGGTTTATGACTTTTTCTGGAAAGATTTTTGCGACAACTATCTTGAACTTTCCAAGACCTCGCTTAAGGATGAAAATGAGGCAGAAACAACGCGGTGGGTATTGAATCATGTGTTTAATGGAGCATTAAAACTGCTTCATCCTGTAATGCCGTTTATTACTGAAGAACTTTACAGCTACGAAAACCGCGTCGATAACGATTTCATTTTATCGGCGAAATGGCCTCAAATCGAAGGCGCCTTTGAAACGGTAGCGGCAAAGCTGCAATGGAAAGCTACCGAACGCATGATGTACCTGATCTATAAAATTCGCAATATGCGCGGCGAGCTGGGCATTGCTCCCGGAGAAAAATTCAATGTATTGCTTTTGGCAGACAATAAAAATGTTGAGGAAGAGATTGCCCGGCAAAAAAAATATATCATGGATCTGGCAAAACTATCCGGCTTTGAAGTTACAGTAGAAGAAGATAATCTTGTTGGAATTCAAACTCCCATTGAATTTGGAAAACTTTACCTTGATGTAAATCACCTTGTTGATTTCAAAAGCGAAAGAACAAGACTTGAAAAAGAAATTCAAAATCTTGAAAAATATTTGAAAATGACAGATCAAAAGCTCTCCAATGCTGATTTTGTCAACAAAGCTCCGGCAAGCTTAATAGAAAGCGAAAAACAAAAAAAAGATTCGGCGCAAAAGAAGTTAGCAGAATTGCATAACCTGATCAAATATTTTTTATAAATTAAAAAATATTATTTTTTTCGCTGAAAGTTCTTGACATGTTACTGGTCTAACCAATGTTGCTTCAGGTTTATGAAAAATTTTATTGAAGCGATCCTTGGTCCAAAGATCAACGGCGTTCGTGTAATTCCAGTAAAAACAAAGATAACCATTGTATTTACAATTATTATCCTTGTTTCCAATCTATCTTCAAATTACATTAATTTGATTTTTAACCGCACCGAACTTGTAAATTTAATGAAACAACTCCTTGAGAAAGACCTCAAGGATATATATAGTTACGCCAATATTCAACATGATATCTATAAAATGAATGGCAACATCAATGAAGCCATGACTGAAATTGAAAAAAAAGGGTTAAGCGAACTTAAAAGTTCCAAATCCATAATGATTGGGGTTAAAGCCAACGGCGAAATTTTGTTTCAGGCATCAAAATTAAACGTTCGTCCTGAAAAGCTGGCAGATATGGATTCTCTCAGGAAAATCATGGAAAATCGCCAGGTGCTTACCAACGAAAATGGCGAAGAAGAAATCCGCTCCGAGGGATTTATTAATATGGAATTTAATCGTAATAGTTATTTTGCCGCCTATAAGTTCAATAAAAACTGGGATGTCTATTTAATCCGGGCCGAAGAAGTAAAAGAATTTTACAGCGCTCAAAACCGCAATTTTCTCATTATCAGCGCTATGATTATTGTCATTACTGTGGCCAGCGCATGGGTGGGGATTGTTCTCTTGAATAAAATTCTGGCTCTTATTGGTTCGTTGACCAAAAATATAATGAAAATGGTGGAATCCCAGAATCTCGAACTTATCGATATGTCCGAAGCAAGCAATGATGACGTATCTTATCTGGGTTTTGCGTTTAACTCGCTCTCCAGTACAATCGACAACCTGGTATCTATATTTAGAAAGTTTGCGAACCGGGATATTGTGATTAAAGCCTACCGGGATAAAGAAGTAAAACTTGAGGGAATTCAAAAAGAATTAACCATTATGTTTTCTGATATTAAAAGTTTTACTTTTATTACAGAAACCCTCGGTACCGATATCATTAAACTTTTGAACTTGCATTATGACAATGCGATTCGGGAAATTGTTCACCATGACGGGGTTATAGGCGCTATTATCGGCGATGCCTTGCTGGCTGTTTTTGGAGCTCTTGATGATCTGGAATCTGCCAATAAAAACAAGTCCTATCAGGCAATATTGGCCTCATACAGAATTCAGGAGCTGGCCAAAAATCTTCGAGACCTGATGACAGAAAAAAGGGATCAATTGATCAAGCAAAAGAAAAAACTCACCAAAGAAGAAGAAAAAGTCTACCGCGCAGTATTGCTCGAAGTGGGCGTGGGTATTGACGGCGGGCATGTCTTTTATGGTACCATTGGCTCCTATGTGCGCATGACCAATACGGTAATTGGCGATAACGTAAATGCAGCCTCCCGACTTGAGGGCTTGACGCGGATTTATGAGCTTCCAATCATTTGTTCGGAATATGTAAAAGATGATGTTGAAAGTCATATTGAAGGTTTGCCTATGTATTTTATGGAAATTGATACAGTACAGGTTAAGGGCAAAACCATTGGAAAGAAAATATACTGGCCTATCCTGGAAGAGCATTATACGACAAAATTAAAAAAAGAAGTGAAAACCTTTTCGGCTGGATTGGAATATTATTACAAGGGAGACTGGAAAAAAGCTCACGCAGAGTTTAACAAATGCAACCTTACGGTAAGCAAAGAATTTCGAATGAGGACGGAGTCGCTTAAAGCGCCCAAAGACTGGAACGGCATATGGCAGATGACGACAAAATAAAAGAACTTATTCAGATTTCCAAAGACCAGTTTCTTCCGAAGGAAGTTACAGATCAGGATCCGCAAGTTCCGGAATATTCTCTGGAAAGAGAATTTGCAAAAAGCGCCAAAGGTTTTGACTGGAAATTTTATTCGATCCTGGTGATTTTCCTCCTGGTAATTATTGGGGGAACGCTGGCAATTACCACATATGTGGAGTTGCAGCATCAAAAAGCTCAAATATCATTTAACATTGATGATATCAATCTTCAAGAGCAAATCAGCTCAACCAAAAGAGAAGAAAAAAAAGTAAATCTGGCAAAAGGCAAATTAGAAGAGGTAGTAAAAGAAAAAGACGCTAAAATTAAAGCCATCGAAGATTCCTATTCCGTGAAACTGGAAAATATTACAAAACAGGGACTGCCACCTGCAGATTCAAAAATCGAGATAGCAAAAACAAAGTCCGGGAAAGAAAAAGAAATAGATAAAATCAAAAAAGAATATGCCCCAAAAATAGAAAAAGAAGAAGAAAGCCTGGCAATGGCAAAAAAAGAATATGAAGATAAAAAAGCCAAGCTGGAGCAGGACATAAACAAAGCTGAGAATATTGTTAATAACTATAAACGGTTGCAGCAAATGCAAATCAACAAGCTAAACATGGCGCATCAAATAGAAATGGATAACCAGAAGTTAAAATATAATCCCAATTTTACTGAAAATAATGTACGCGCTATTTTAAAGTCAATCAAAAGTATCAAGGTAATGGAAAAACCCCTGCTTGGCGACATGAGTGGTTTGGCAAAAAACAGGGTAATTTCTGATGCCGAACTTAATGACATTCGCTCAAAAATTGATGAATACCAAAAAATAATGGATCGTATGAAAAAAATTCCGTATACAAACAGCGTTGAACCGTCCATCCAGGTTCTGGAAAATAACTCAAGTTTTTTAATATCAGAATATGAGAGAATTTTGCAAAAAATGCTGAAAAATCTGGAAGTTCTCCAGAAATATCAAAGAGCCTTTAATCAAATCACCGAGTTTTCCGTAGACAGCGGCATCATTATCGATGCCACCAATTCCACAGATGTTGTGTATTCTGTAAAACCGGTCATCCATATTGAAGACGGAGATACGGGAATGGTTTTTAGAAAATCGGATCAGTATATTGGGAGCGTAATTTTTGAATCAAAATACGGTAAAAATGTTGCGAGAATTGTTGATTTGGCTCCCAATCAAAGCATGCAGCCACTCGATAAATTATTTATCCAAAAGAAAAAGACTCTCATAGAAACCCCCAAAGAAAACAATGAAACTGTCCAACCAGATAACGGCAATAATAAAAATGAGGTAAAGCCATGAAAAAAACATTAATCGTATTATTTTTCTCGGCATCGTTAAATGCGGCAAGCTGGGATGCAGATTATACTGTCCAGAGTTCGCAGAAAGAAGGCGATGTGACAACAGATGTACTCCAGGATAAGGCAGGGGTGAATGTTACTGTCTCCTATTCCGGAGATTTACAGGAAAATATGATTTCATATGTAAAGAAAGTCAATGCGGATTTTCAATCCTGGAAGTCATTAAAGCTGGAAAGCATAAAAGTAAGTTTTTCTGACGGCGATACTCAAATTCTCGTTATTCCCAAATCGTTTTCATACAATGAAACAAACTTTATGGATTATCTTCCAAGCGGAATATTGTTTTCTTACAGAGCTGAACTTGTCTATAACTTCAGGATAATGATAGGTAAATTGTTTGTACCAATTAAAGGGATTTTCCTTGATGAGAGATCGTTTAATGAAAAAATCCTGAGCGCCATAAAGGATCCGGTTACCTATATTAACGCCCGTGACCCGGAATATATTCTGGAAAAACTGGAAAGGGTGAGTACAGACTTGGAAAGATTACGTGCGGCGTATTTGGCTCAATTAAACGGAAACCGCTTGATTGACAAAAATTTAATTCAGGAAATTATTGATATCAAATCCAGAAATCCAAATTTTACGAACAAGGAAATTGAACGGGAAGTACGGGATAAAAAAATAAAAGCAGGCGGCGGTCTCATTAAGGATATCCTGAGGATTTATTTTAACGAATTTTATTAATTTTGTGAATAACGTTACCAATAAAGAAACCTTGCAGATTTTCTCTCCGCTTGTAACCGGCATCAGCCTCCAGTAAATTTGCGAAATTCAAAGACTTCGTGATCTGGCGCTAACCTCTCCCCAATGCAATGAGTTGAAAATAAAACGCCAGGATCGCTTTGACCGGGAATAATTTTGTTGGTATTCATGCGCTAATCTAAATCATATTGACTGAATTTCGAGTTCCGGCCCAAGCTATAGGGAGATGCCCGTCCCGCCGTTATTAGTGCAACATTTATTGACAGTCCAGAGCAAATCTGATTATTTGTTTAGAGTTTAGGCAAAATATTGCCGAGGCTAATAAGAACCAATGGATACAGAAAGATATAAAATGCGGGAGTTTCTCGGTAAACTCTGGATGAACCCGGCTTTGCAAAAAGCAACCCTGGATAAAAAAGAAAATCAGGTACTGGCCTTTCTTCGAGATAACCAGGCACAGCTACAAAAAATATTTGCACAAAACGACTATTTTCCAAATTTAAGCTGGAATGATGCAGTAAAGTTGCTGCTTACCGAGCTTGTCGACAAGTTATTGGAAACAATCACCCCCAAAATCAATTTGATCTCGCAAAGTATCTTTTCACCAGCCATTTTAAAGGCTTTTGACGCATCGGCGGAAATTAACCCGGACAAGTTTAAAAATTTTCTGATTGAGCAGATGAGAGTAAAAACGTTAAGAGATCATTATCTTTCATCCATTCAAATTATTTCTCTAAATTATTATTCAAATTATATTCCTCTGGCCGTTGAGAGACATAAATATATTTATAATGAATTACTGCGTCACGATCGTCTGAAAATAGACACAACACTACTGCCATCTTATATAAGTCTGGCAACATTATTTCGCCCGCTATTTCATTATCCCATAAAATACCGCGATGATTCCGATGAGTCGGCATCCCTCGCTAAAGCCACTACCGACAGAAAACTGTACGATACACTATTGCAAAAATTGCGTGTACAAATATACAATGAAATAGGGAATATTCCTGAGGTCATATTTCTTCCTGGAATTCAAAGCAATCTCATGTTGGCCGACTTCCCGGAAATTTCCGGTAGCGCCAGGCTTATTGCCGTATTGGCAGCCAGATCAGCCGACTACATTCCAGTAGAAAAACGCGACAGGGGAGCTGAAAGTCCGGACAAGTCCTGGTTTCAGATTAATCGGCGCAATGCGAAAATTTACGGTCTGGATGCCGACATGATGGACGAACTCTATCAAATTGCAGGAGAAAAAGGATGGTAAAATATGAAACAAATATTAAATAAAGACCATTTCCCTGCGGTCGTTGAAAATATCATCATTGTTACCATTATTCTCGTAATTATTCATACTTTAATGGAAGATATTGGAGCGGTTTATAACTGGCCGCATACAACCATGAATATTCTTGGCGTTACGGGTTTTTTGTTTGATCTTTTTTTTACTCTGGAATTTACTGCGCGGTCTCTTGTTTCGCAAAAAAGAGGACATTTTGAGTATTACATAAAGTATCAGAGGGGATGGGTTGACGGCTTGTCTTCCATACCATTGCTCCTTCTTGTCTCCGGTCCCGCTGTTATCCTGTTGCTTATGGGAAGCGGATCAGATGCTATGGGTTTTGGTTTTTTTTCTATTTTAAAAACTGCAAAAGCCATTCGGGTGACGCGGATTTTACGGTTGATTCGGGTTCTTAAATTATTCGGTAAAATTCAAAATACAGACTCTCCTATGACAAACAGGCACATGGCAACCATATCGACAATTTCTGTGGTGACACTTGTCATGGTTCTGGTGATTACCCAGATTACTCCATTTGCCAGAATAGGCGACCATGAAGAGTATTTAAACCAGCGCAAGACAGAATTAACGGCTCTGACTTCTTCGGGAGAGTCGAATACGAGCTGGCTTAAAGAGTATTTTTTAAAATCTGAAATGAACCAGGATATTATTGAACTCAAAACAAAAAATGGGGAAGTTCTTTTTTCCAACCCGGACAAGGAAAACCTTATGTATAAAGCCTACAACAATGGTAAACCTGTTGAAATAGGGGATAATTTTGAAGCCGTAATTTCTTATTTCCCGGCTGATGCGCTGCATGCAAAATCGAACATGATTATTTTTCTGGCCATTCTTGGCATAATCCTTTCTGTTATGTTCGTATACTCGCGAATATTT
>JAOUFE010000018.1 GCA_029858425.1 Spirochaetia bacterium
CCCGCGTCCCAATTTGATTTTATGGCAAGGAGTATAAAATTTGCAGGGATTCTCCATTTTGGGATGAAATTTTCGGGAAAAAGCGAACCTTTCTTCAATTTACCTGCGCGAGTTTGGGAGCATTAAAATCCGCTGTTCCAGAATTTTAATTAGGGAAAAAAGGGGATCTTTGGTTTCGGGTTTCAGATTCATTTATAGTGAACCCGGCAATAGCGAAAAAAGATGTGCCAATAATGTTCCAGACAAACCCAATAATCTCTTGACTATGAAAAAAGAATACTGATCATGTCGACCTGATGAAAGCCAACGAAACTCGCTTGATGCTTCAGACCAGTGTGTCTGATTTGGATTCCCAAAAACATGTGAATAGCGCTTCCTATTTAGCCTTTGCCGAAGAGGGTCAATACGATCTTCTTAAAAAAAATGGATTTGATTATTTATACTTCAGATACAACAAATTATCTGTAAAAACCCTGGCTTCGCATATCAATTTTCATAAACAGCAATTTCCGCAAACATTTCTGGAAATTATCACAAATATTTACAGAGATGGAGATATTTTATATTGGAAACAAAATATTTTAAATCACGCATCAAAAGAGTTATCATGTAGTTTATCTACAATCAGCAAAATTAATTCAATGCCTCAGGATTTGGCGGCTTTCAGTCGGGGTATACCATTTTTAGAAATGGAAAGCAATAATTTGGGGGATTTTTCCCAAACCTGTAAAAGATCTATGATGTATCATAAAGTTCGTCATGTAGATCTGGATGGATTTGAGAAGCTTTCCACAAAGACTTTGTGGCGCTTAAATGAGGAGGCTCGATGGAGTTTCCTGAATGAAACTGGAATAAGCATTGAAAATTTATTACAAAATGATATAACGCTTTTTTGGATTGAAGGCGTGTATAAATATTTTGAAAATTCAGGTCTTGGGGAACCTTTAAGAATATTTTCATGGATAGATCGCATGGATAAAGTGCGTATATACTTTAGGCAGGAAATTATTGATAGCCAGGGTAAGCGTGTATCTTTTACTGAAGGCAAATTTTTATGTGTTTCAATCACAACTTCAAAACCAAAAAGAATTCCAGAATTTATCAAGCGTGCATTTGTCGATTATATAAATAAGCCATTATGAGTGTAAAATATCGATTGCGAGAAATCACCGATTTTTTCCTGTTAATTTTGTTTTGGTATATATTTTTTATATTCAGTAATCTATTTTCCGGGTTTTCCTGGAACATATATGATCCGTTCGTATTTTCTGTTCTTGGCAGTATCCTGTTTGTAATTTCAGGGATTTACAAAACAAATTGGCAATATATAAATTTTTTTAATTTTATTATATTGTTGTCGGCTAACGTGCTTTTCCTGGGCACATTTTGCATAAAATATCCTCCGGCTATTTTTTCCCTTGCATATTTATGGTACCTGGTTTTTGGATATATGGGTGTTTCATTTGTATTGTTGTCCAATCGGTTGTTTTGGTATTTTTATTTGAATCCCGAAGCGCTGCATAAAAAAACAGGCGACACATCCGTAATCATTTACGGGGCCGGTACAGTAACGATGCATCTTCTTCAGGATTTGCGAACGGGAGATTTAATCGGTAAATATCATATATCCAGCATAATTGACAACAATCCCGATAAAATTGGAAGCCGGCTTGGTCCATACAAGGTACAAAATGCCGCTTATATTGTCCCATTAATAGAAAAGCACCGTGTAAAAGAAATTTGGCTTACTATGCCGGTCAATGCGTCCCTGATGGATGACGTATTTAGCAAACTTCATAATGTTTCCATTATTTACAAGGTGGTTCCGCGTAGATTTGATCACATAATTCCGGATATACGAAGTTTGCGCATTGAGGATTTGATACAACGACCGGAAATCAGACTGTCGCAGCAGCCGTTAGAATCCGTATTTTCTGGAAAGCGTATACTTATTACTGGCGCCGCTGGATCCATCGGCTCAGAAATTGCTCGTCAGGTCAGTCGTTTTAAAATTCAACGGCTTGTTTTATTGGATCAAAATGAAAGAGGAATATATGACCTGGAACGCGAATTCAGCAATGAAAAAAAAACTGCATGTATTATTGGCGATATTCGCGATAGAAAGCGAATTTTGGATATTATAACTTCCGAAAAACCACACATGATTTTTCATGCAGCGGCCTACAAGCATGTACCTCTCATGGAAAAGAATTTTATAGAAGCGCTCAATACAAATATTCTGGGAACATACAATGTACTTCGTTGCACTTCCGAATATCTTGAAAAAGCAAGCGGCAAGGCAGAAATAAAATTAATCAATATCTCCACAGACAAAGCTGTGTCACCCGAAAATATTATGGGTCTTACCAAAAGAATTTCAGAGCTGCTCGTTCATAATATTGCCCTGGAAATGGAAAAAACCCTGAAGAAAAACCAGTTGAAAACCCTATCAGTACGGTTTGGAAATGTATTAAGTTCGTCGGGTTCAGTAGTCCCATTGTTTTGGGATCAAATTCAAAATGGGGGGCCGCTGACGGTAACCCATCCCGACATGGAGCGCTTTTTTATGACTGTTCCGGAAGCCGTAAATCTGGTGTTTCATGGTATACTGGAATCCTCAGGCGATTCTATTCTGGCTCTGGATATGGGAAAACCAGTAAAAATATTGAACATGGCCGAAAGACTCATTCTCTTGTCAGGACGAATTCCCTATAAAGATATAGATATAAAATTTACGGGCATCAGACCAGGTGAAAAACTCAAAGAAGAACTTTTTTGGACAAAAAACAGCGTAAAGACTAAAAATCCATACATATTCAAATCACAGCAAGATCTAAAAGTACTGAATACAGCGTTGGTAGTAAAAAAAATTATCCAGGCTCAACAGGAAAAAAAATCATTGCATTGGTGGAAACTCTTTCTAAAACAATTTGTATAACGCCTGGGCAAGAACTTCAATATCGACGTCAAAATGCAGCAAAATGCAAGCTTTCAGGACGCTAAATCCCCCCAAAATACGCTAATTTTAATCATTTTGACTGAATTTTACGTTTTTGTCCGCTTTATAGGTAAGAAAAAAAAAACAAAAAAACTTGACACATAAGGTGTATAAATATATTGTGATATTGTAATATACTGATAATTGAGAGGGTTGGCTAAAAAAAGTATATTCTAAAAAGAAAGAGGAAAAATATATGAATGTGAAAGAAGAGTTAGACTGCCGCGGCATGAACTGTCCCTTGCCTATTTTAAAAACCAAAAAGGCTATTGATCATCTTGCCCAGGGGGAAGTCTTAAAAGTAACCGCTACTGATCCAGGATCGTGTAATGATATGGATGCCTGGTCGCGCCGCACCGGAAATCCCATTGTGGATAAAAATGAAGGTAACGGCGAATATGTATTTTTTATTAAAAAAGGATAAAAGGATAAAATTATGGCAACACAAAAAAAATTAATGATGATTGCATCCCGTGGATCTCTGGATTGGGCATATCCTCCATTTATTCTTGGATCTACAGCCGCAGCGCTGGATATGGAGGTTTCTATTTTTTTCACATTTTATGGTCTGACTTTGTTATTGAAAGACTTAAAACCAAAAGTAACGCCTTCCGGAAACCCGGCAATGCCCATGAAAATGCCTTTCGGACCAAAGTGGTTTCAGGGTTTAAATTGGCCCATGCCCAACATGATTATTAACAATGTTCCATTTTTTGACAGCTTTGTCACGGCAATGATGAAGAAAACTTTTAAAAACAAAGGGGTTGCATCAATTCCCGAGTTGCGTGACATTTGCGTAGAAGCCGGTGTCAAGATGATTGCCTGTCAGATGACCATGGATGTTTTTGGTTTTTCGAAGCATGATTTTATAGACGGTATTGAATTTGCAGGCGCGGCCACAGCGCTGGAAATTGGTTCTGAATCAGACATGCAGTTTTTTCTATAAAAATTTCAGGTAGAAGATCAATGAAGTTTGGAATATTAATCCAGGATGGCCCTTACAACCATGAGGCAGGCGATAGCGCTTATAACTTTGTTGTTGCAGCGTTGGCAAAGGGACATGAAATTACAGGAATTTTTTTCTACAATGATGGTGTTCTAAATGCCACCAGATTTATGGATCCTCCTACCGATGATCGAAATATTGTAAAACGGTGGTCAGAACTCGGCGCAAAAGGAATTGACATTATTGTGTGTATTGCAGCGGCCAAAAGGCGCGGGATTATAGATGCAAATCTGGCGCCAAATATTCGTATTTCGGGTCTCGGGCAGCTGGTAGATTTAACGCTCAACGCAGACCGTATGATAACATTCGGGGGATAATTTATGGCAGAAGATGCAAAAAAAATAATGTTTGTCATGCAGAAACCGCCCCATGGATCAATATACCCTTACGAAGGTCTGGAATTTATTTTAATTTCCGGCGCGTATGAGCAGGATATTTCGCTGGTGTTTCTTGGCGACGGAGTTTACAATTTAAAAAAAGATCAGGATACATCTGAGCTTGGGATTAAGGGCTTTGTAAAAACCTACAGGACTCTGGAAGGGTATGACATTGAAAATATTTATGTTGATCAAAATTCCCTTAAAGATCGAGGTTTAACTCAAGAAGATTTAATTGTCGATGTAAAAGTAAAAACAGCGCCGGAAATCAATTCGTTGATGAATGAACAGCATGCGATTTTCCCGTTTTAAGGAGTATAAATTGTTGCACACAGTAAATAAATCCCCGCTTGTAAATTCGTCCCTTGAGCAATGTATCGAATTCCTGGCAAAAGATGAACCAATATTGCTTTACGAAGACGCTGTTTATGCCGCCCAGGCGGGAACCAGATTTGAAATAAAAATTCAGGCATTGCTAAAAACAAATCCAGTATACGCGCTTCAGGCCGATCTGAAGGCTCGGGCAGTAAATAACATAATCAACGGAGTTAAAATTGTTGATTATAACGGTTTTGTAGATCTTGTTGCGGAGCACAAAGTACAAAACTGGCTTTAAATGTTTTCCTCCAGCAAAGGAAGAATTCAGGATTTTCTCCCCTGTCCGGGATTCTTCTTTTGCTATTTAAAATCAACAATAATCATTGTAACGTCATCGTTAAATTCATTCTTTAGAGATTTTTTCAGGATAGTCTGAACAAGATCATGGAGAAAGTCTGGAGAAGTTTTTTTAATATGCGTTTTTATTTCCAGAGGTATTTCAGACTCATCTATAATTTGCGAGTTATCGTTCCGGTTTATTTCAAACAGACCGTCGGTATATACGAACAAACGGTCTCCGGATTCGATGGGAAACTCTTTTTGTTGCAACATTGGATCTTTCCATATGCCAAGTAACGGCCCTTTAACATTTAAGGAAAGAAATTCATCTTGCTTTGATCGATAGTGTATTAAATCCGTATGACCAGCGTTGGCAAAACAAACAGATTTTTTTTCCATGTCAATGATAAGATATATTCCGGTAAGAAAATTACCTCCGAGTCTGTTTAATAAATTATTGTTTAGAAAATTAAAAAAAAGCGCCGGCGAATCCGCAATAGATAGCGGTATAGCAGAAATCATTGTATTTACCATTACCGAAATCAAGGCGGCGGGAAAACCATGACCGGAAACATCCACGACCAGAATTCCAAGCTTGTTTTCACTAAACTCAAAAAATCTGTAAAAGTCACCCCCCACAAGATTATAGGGAATATACTGGGTGTGCAAATCCAGACCCTTTATCACAGGTATCGATGTAGGCAATATTTTTTCCATTAACTTGGCGGCGCTCTCCTGTTCCCGGTCGGTTTCCTTAATCTTGTCAAAAATATGCGTTGTTTTCAACAGCATGGAAATTCGCCCGGCAACGTTGTTTAGAGAATTTAAATCATCGCGCGTAAATGAAAATCCATCTATTTTGTCGTTAATAATCATGAAGCCATATATTTCATTTTGGGATTGTAGTGGGGCGCACACCATGGAAGAACTTTCATGGGATTGAATAGGTTCTCCATGAAGACGTTCATCGGCATGCAGATTTTTAATAAGTACCGGCCTTTGTTCTCTTAGAGAAATTCCTACAATTCCCTTGTCAGGAATGACTGGATTCTCGGAAATTCGGGATTTTATAAAACCGGCCGAGCTTTTTAGCGTAAGAAAATTTTTGTCATCCGAAAAGATAAATACGGAAGCTCCCCTTGCTTGCAGGGCTTCCATGACTCTTGCAATTGCCCAATCAATCAATTGATCAAATCCCCATCCATTGGAAATTTTCTTTTCCATTTCAGTAAGCAGCGAAAGTTCTCTTACTTTAACCTGAAGACTTTCGTGCAATCTGGCGTTGTCTATGGCTACTGCGGCAATATTCCCAAGATAGTCGAGTATTTCCAAATCTATCAGGTCAAAAGTAGTATTGGTTTTCTTATTCATAACTTCGAGAGTTCCAATTAAACGCTCTTTAATATAGATGGGGATACATATGATAGACTTTGTTTTAAATCCGCTAATCTTGTCCCAGCTTTTATCGAAGCGCGAATCTTGATAAGCATCATCTATAACTACAGGTTTTTTACTTTGCGCAACCGAACCGGCAATCCCATCGCCCATTTCAAGGCGCAGATATTGTTTAATCAATTTTCCCTTTTCCCCGATGGCGACTTCGCAAAATAAATAATTGTGTTTCTTATCAAGCAAAAAAAGAGAACTGGCTTCTGCATCTAACAAATCTCGCGCTGATTTTATGATTAGTGGAAGGAGGTGTTCAATATCAAGGCTTGAGTTCAAAGCAGATCCAGCGTCTAATAGACGCTTTAATTTGATGTTCTCATCCCGGGCTTCAATGTTTTTCATTTTCTCTTGTATTTAAATCTCTTTTTTATAAAAGCAGTATATTGCTAATTTTCATTCAAAATCCCGTTAATATAAAAAGATGCCTGCAAGTGTCAATAGATTAATTTCGGATAATTTCGGATATCCGTTATGCCCGTAAATATTAGCTTGGGCATGAACTCGATATACAGTCAGAATGATTTAGACTGACGTGTTTATGGGGCGCTTCGCGCCTAAAAAACGCACATTTTAATACATTTTGATCTGTTTATTGAGGTTCATATTCGCGCTCTAAATATCATATGCCGAAATGAAAAGTCTTCGCTTATGGCATGGTAGTTTATGTCATTGAATTTCCTCAATTCAAGATCTTTTTGCCAAGATCTTTTTTTAATGCTCCCAAACTCGCGCAGGTAAAAAGCTCGCGCCAATTTGATTTAACTGTAAACGACGATAAAACTATAATATTTCGCCCTTTCCGGATAAAAATTCCGGAGAAAGGAAAATATTTTTTCCATTTACCTGCGCGAGTTTGGGAGCATTCTTTTTTTTTCTTTTTTTTATCTTTCTTGACGAATCTGTTAAAATGGGCAGTTTGCCAAATGCAGTTTGTATTTTCTGAAATTCTTGAAAAAATTCTTCGCAAAGAAGATCTAAACTCTGAAGAATCCGGATGGCTAATGGAGCAAACCATGGACGGGAATCTCACTTCGGCGCAGATCGCGGCATGGCTTGTCGCGATGAGATGCAAGGGAGAAACTTCCGGCGAAATAAGTACGTTTGCTTCTGTCATGCGCGATCATGCGGTTCAAATTCAGGGAATTACTGAACCGGTACTGGATACCTGTGGAACCGGAGGCGACAAATCAAGTCTGCTCAATGTTTCGACGCTTGCGGCTATTGTTCTGGCAAATCGCGGAGTTCGTATCGCCAAACACGGTAACCGTTCGGTTTCCTCGAGCAGCGGTACTGCGGATATTTTTGAGAGAATGGGATATCCGCTATCCCGAAGTCCGGAAGAAATTGTTCAGGGAATTAATCAGAAAAACTTTGGATTTTTCTTTGCTCCAGCCTTTCATCCGGCTATGAAATACGCTGGCCCTGTACGCAAGGAAATGGGAGTCCGCAGCGTTTTTAACGTACTTGGTCCGCTAACAAATCCGGCGCATGCCGCCATTCATTTGCTTGGCGTATTCAGCAAGGAGTATCTGAAGATTATGGCCGAAGCTCTTGCCCGGATTGGCGTAAAAACATTTATGGTGGTTCACTCTGTAGATGGTCTCGATGAAATCAGTCCGGTTGCAAAAACAGATTATGCTTTTTTTCATGAAGGAATATTTCAATATGGTTCCATTGACCCTAAACCTTGTAATTTTGCAATAAAATCCCTAAATCAAGTTGTAGTAAAAAATGCGGACGAGGCTTTTTCGCGAGTAGTCTCGGTTTTGAGCGGAAAGGATATCAGCGGGGCAGAAATTGTGGCTATAAATGCCGCGGCGGCACAGTATCTTTGGGATACGTACCACAAAAAAACCACCGTGGATTTGCCGAGCTATATTAAAGAAAAAACCGGTGAAATTAAATATGATCCTGGAAGGCAAGTATTCATTTCAAAATATAATCTAATGTCAGAAAAACTTTTATCAAATATCATTGAAAACTCGCCGATTGGATATTGCCTTGTTTCTGCAGATTTGAACTTAAAATACATTAACCCAAAACTATTGGAATATTTGGCTTTGACGAGCGACCAACTTTTGGATAAAAAATGGATTTCTTTGCTTGTAGAAAAGAACTATCTACATGACCGGAAAAAAAGTTTCGTACGCTGGCTTGCAATAAAATTCTGTACTATTGACAGTAAACCTTCAAGCAAGAAATTTATTACAAAAATTACAGGCAACTCCAATATTGAATACTGCGTTGAAATCAATCCGGTTCAGATGGAAACGCTGAGACTGATAACTGTTTATCCTGTTTCAGGAACTATCGCCCTGTATCACAACCGCATGACCAGAACCCTCAATTCAGAATATAAAATTGCCAGTAAAATCCAGAGAAATATCAACGATTTTATAATAGACATGATTGAGGGCAGATTCTTCAGATATCATTTTAAGCGGCTATTTATGCCAAGCAGTCTTTTGTCGGGGGATATTGTAAACATAAAAACTGTCAGCCGTCGGTATTCATCAATTTTTATCGGCGATGGCAGAGGTCACGGCATCCCGGCTGCATTGTTCAGCGCGCTGATCCATTCGTATCTGAATATTACCGCCAGCGAAGTTACCCATGGAATTGCCGATACGGCGCTTCTTGTAAACAATGTAAATAAATATGCTTTTCGTGATTTTAGCGGCACGGGTGAATTTTATTTTTTTAGCGGAGTGTATGGGCTGATTGACGGCAATACCCGTAATTTTTCTATTACCAACGCCGGTCATCCATACCCGGTATTTATTCGGGAAAACAAAATCCAAAGGCTTGAATCCAATGGACCGATACTCGGTATAGGAGCAGATTCAAGGTATGAAAAAATTGATATCGAACTCATGGATGGCGATACCTTTATTTTTTTTACAGACGGGCTTTACGATATTTTAAACGGCGAGGCGGATTCAGACCATGACGGACTAACAACCATATTTCAGTCTTTTATCTCTGAAAATAAATCCGGGGCCCCAGATATTTTGAAACTCATTGAAAACTCTATTCAAGACTTTACTTCAAGATCGGAATATGTAGACGACATTACCGTTTTGCAAATGACCGTAGAAGAAAAACGCTAAAAAATTCCCAGTTCCATTTTGCCGTCTTCCGTAGCATGAACCCGTGGATTCCAGGGCGGGTCAAATACAATATGAACAACCGCATCTTTTACGCCTTCAATGGCCATACATCTGTTTTGTACGGTCATCAACAGGGAAGGGCCAACGGGACACCCTACCGAGGTAAAGGTCATGTCTACTTCCACAAGCGCTTTTTCCGGATCAATTTTGACATTGTAAATTAAACCCAGATCAACAAGATTAATGTGTAATTCGGGATCCATGACTTCGCTAAGGGCTTCAAGCACCTGCTCTTTGGTAAGATTTGATACAGACATTGTACTATTTTAATCAATCTCCCTCAATGCGGCCAATTTTGATTTGCGTTAAATCGGTAATTTTTGCCGCAATTATAATCAATATTGTGCCAATAGTCAACTTAAAAACGGCGGTTCCAGTAGAGTAAAAAAATAGGTCATTAAATCCCGTCAACATCGTAAAAATTCCGGCCAGAGAGCTGATCACTCCCAAAATTCCCATCTTAAGCATAATCCAGTTTTTGCGAGAATTCTCCAGTCCGGCTCGTCTGCGAAACCTGATCCACAATGGATCGCTGACAGGATTGGTAAATAATGTTACGGATGTCCAGACCAGGGTTGTTACTGAAGTATTTATCAGCACCAGAAGGGATATGTCATGGACTCCATAAATTTTCAGAAAAATGGATACAGCAAATGCGCTGCTCATGGCTGAAATTTCACTCCACGGATTTATTCGTTTCCAGAACCAACGCATCATATAGACAAGCCCGGTACCGGAGCCAATGGATATCAGGAGTTCCCATGCCCCCTTGATGGATTCCATTTGGCTGGAAATAATGTAGGTAATTACCAAAAGAAGCGCAATGGCCAGGCGAGAAGCAATGATGTATTCGCGGTCTGATGCGCCTGGGCGGAGAAAGCGCTTGTAGACATCGTTTACAAGATAAGAAGCTCCCCAGTTCAGGTGTGTGGAAAGTGTGGACATATAGGCGGCCATAAAGGAAACAATTAAAAGTCCCAAAAATCCGGCGGGCAGCAGCTCAACCATGAGCTTTGGATAGCCCAGTTCGGGATCGGCAAGATCGGGGTACAATGCAAGCGAGGCAATGGCGACAATAATCCAGGGCCATGGGCGAGCCACATAATGCAGAACATTGAACAATAGCGAGGCCTTTACGGCCTCATTTTCATCGCGGGTAGAAAATATTCTCTGGGCAATATAACCGCCGCCGCCGGGTTCGGCGCCGGCAAACCAGGAAGACCACCACTGGACAAATAACCATGTTCCCGCTGTAAGCCCGGCGATTTGAAAAGAAAAGGGGTTTATGGAAAGCGAGCTCTCGGGGCGTACCTGAAGATAGGCCGCTTTGAGGGCGGCGAGTGATCCAAACTTTTCTACTGCAAACCAGGCAAGGAAAAAGCTACCCGTCATGGCAATGAAGAATTGAAAAAAATCGGTCAAAATGACTCCCCATAATCCGGAAAGAATAACGTAAAAACCGGTAAAAACATACAAAACCAAAAATGTTTCGGTTTTGGGCCATCCAAAGGCAACATGAATTACTTTGGACATCCCCAGTCCAACCCAGCCCATGATAATGGTATTGATGGGAATGGCAAAATAAAATGCCCGGAAAATCCGCAGAAAAATAGCAGGTGTGCCTTCGTAGCGGACCTCGGTAAATTCGGCGTCGGTAGTAACGCCCAGTTTTCGCCAGAGGCGGGAGAATATAAAAACAGTTAAAATGCCGGAGCAGGCATACGACCACCAAAACCAGTTGCCGGCAATCCCCCCGGCGGCGACGATGCCGGTTACGGCCAACGGGGTATCGGCGGCAAAAGTGGTCGCTACCATACTGATTCCGGAAAGCCACCATGAGAGATTTCTTCCTGAAAGAAAAAAGTCGTCCATACTCTTGCCCGCGGTGCGGCTGAACCAGAGACCGGTCATAAAGGTAAGGGCAAAATATATCGCAATAATAATGTAGTCAACAATCGTCATGGTTCAAGCTTAATACGCAGGACAATGTGTAATCAAAAAATCAGAGTAAACAAAAAAGAAGGGCAGTTCATAAAATCCCCACCGCGCAATAAACTGTTGCCCGCGCTGCGGAGCCGATTCGGGCTCCTTCGCTTTGGTGGTTGATGAAAAAAAAGGCGTTTACGGACTCATAGCCTCTTCAGACTTTAAGTTCCTGTAAAAGCTTTTTCATTGGCAATTTGTCAAAAGGCAGTATTAGCTGCATTCATTTTTCTGATGTCTTCCAGAGTCTGGTGGATTACCGGTGAATATGGTATCGGAATGGACACCCGAGGTCTTTTCCACCATTGATCGGGGGACCATTTTTCGTAAAAAATCTTATCGTAAAAGGGCATCTTGAGCATGTTCTTGCGAGTGGGCGAAAAATAGCGGCATATTTTTGTACCGTGATAGTATATTTCATGCCATTTTACAAAAAAACTTTCCAGTTTGGGCAAAAACCAGTAGAGTGCCATGCGGATCAAGTGGGAGACGGTGACACCCAACTGCATGGCGGCCAGGCGGATGAGCTTTTCGTCGTCTCCATAGAGGCACATTATGTGGCGGTGGTATTTCTGAGCTGATTTTTGTTGAGCTTTGACCGTATAGCTATGGATTTTCATAGCCTTGAGCATTCTTAAATTCTTTTTACGAGCCAACCGGAACACGCAATATCTCGTAATCCACGAATAAGTACAGCCTCGACCCTCCGCCGCCTTTCGTACCCTGTTCCAGAGTTGCTTTTCCAGGTGAACTTCCCACAGGCAGGAAACAGGAATCCTGTAAAATCTCAATTGTTTATTGCACTTCATAACATTATATCCCCAAAAACCTAAAATTTTTCCACTTTTTGCAAAAAAATTCAGATTTTTTATCCAATTTGAGAGCATGGGCATGAACCATGCCAATCTAAATCATTCTATCTGATATTGTTCATGCCCGGGCTCTTGAGTCCTTTTTTGCAAGGCAAAATATTTAACATTTCTATTGCAGATGAAGAACGATATTTCAAATTGACCTTCATGAACCAGTACATTAAATTTTATGGATTTTCCCTGGCGGCCATAAGCGCATTGGTAATTCTTGTGGTGACCTTCGGAAATAAGTTTGAGCAGATGATGACGGTTTCTCCTGTAGTGCCTGGCGTCAATCTTGCTTATGGCAAATTTATGGCAGAATCCTGTATTCGCTGTCATGGTGAAGATTACGGCGGCGGAAATTCAAACATTACACAATCCAGGCTGCCTGCGCAAAACCTGACTCCTGACATAAAAACCGGACTTGGCAACTGGAGTGAAGCTGATTTCTTAAGAACCATCAGAACAGGCAGGCGTCCCGATGGAACGAAGCTTAAACCGCAAATGAACTGGAAGAGAATCAGCGACTCCATGACTGATATGGATTTAAAGGCGATCTGGCTTTATTTACGCTCGTTACCTCCCAAATCATATGACCCAAAGAAATATGAAAAAGAAATACAAATACCCATAAATTAACATAGATATGGCTAACTGGTTTGTGGCATTTAAAATACCCCCCGAAAAATGGTTTCAGGAATTAGTGCAACAATTGCCAGCAGATTTAAAGGCTTTTCATCCGGAAGATTTGCATCTTACCATTGCCTTTTTGGGAGGCTTAAATCTACATTTAAAATCCGCTATTTTTGATCTTTTGCAAAAATTCTATCTGGACCCTTTAACAATTACATCCAGCAAATTTCTTTTTCTGCCTTCAGAGAAAAAATATAGCGCGATATGCCTTGATTTTCGCCAGGGCTTTGAAAGCGTGGGTTTACACGATTTATTTATGGAAACCATGCATGCTATAAGAAATGAAATTTTGATTGTTGCGCAGGCTGAACAGGATATGCGTAATTTTCTGCCGCATATAACTGTTGCAAGACCCGGGAGAAATATTTCCAGTAAAGATCGCCATAGTATGTTATTAAAAATCAAACAAACCAGCATTCCGCAAATTAGAATCAGATTGGACACCATCGGCCTGTATACCTGGGACGACGATCGTCGTACAAATTCTCGAGGGATAAGTAATTTTCGTCAGTTCAAAACAGTTTTTGAAAAGCAAATGTAACCATATGAAAAGTGATCCAGGTGCCTATGCAAAGGCTATTTGTATATTATTTTTCGTTGCCCAGTATTTTCAAATAACCCAGATGCGAAGCGTAAGCACTCATCAACGTGGGCTTTACATTGTATGGCATCCCGTATTTTTCAATGGTGGCCTTGACGATCGGTTGAATCTCAGGATAATGTATGCTGCATATCCATGGGAACAAGTGATGTTCAATCTGGAAATTCAGGCCGCCACAAAACCATGTCAGCAATTTATTGTTTAACGAAAAGTTGGAAGAAGATTTTACCTGATTTTCTGCCCATGTATCCTTAATGTTTCCCTTTTTATCGGGTATCGCGTGTGTGGTTTCTTTCATAATATGCGCGACCTGAAAAATAGTGCATAACACAAGGCTGGTAGAAATATGAAGGGCCAGAAAACCAACCATAATTTCCCAGAAGGGGAGATCCAGTACCATGTAGGGAATGACAACGATATAAAACAAATAGAACAATCTCCAGAAAATAATCCCCAGTATTTTTCTTGCCGGATGTTTTCTTTCTTCGCCCTCGGCAAACTTACTAAAAACTCCCATATGGAAAATATCATAAATCAACAACCAAAACAATGTATAGTAAGGATATACCATAACCGGGGCGTACAAATGCTGATATTTGTGAAACCAGCGTTTTTTAGCTTCCGGCGAATGTCTCACGAGAAATATTTTTACCATATCGTAATCATACTTGTAAACATTGGTGTACATATGGTGCAGCGAGTTGTGCCGGATATCCCAGATGTACTTATGGCTTCCTGCGAGATTCAACAAACTTCCAATAATGTAATTCACAAATTTGGAATGCGAATATGCGTTGTGCGACCCATCGTGCATAATACCCATACCAATACCTGCAATGCCCACTCCCATTACGCAAACAAGAGCCAGCATAACTATCTCCGAAAAATTTCCAAATAATATTAGAAAATAGCTCCCGTATGTTATGGTCAAAAGAACGGCGGTAATTAAATACATTTTCATATTTCCCTTGATAGAAATATTATTGTCCTTGAAATAGCTATTCACCTTTTCTTTTAGTTCTTTATAAAATTTGTCTTCTTTTTTATTAAAAAATACATCTACGTTCATGGAAATCCTCCATTGTAATTTGTCCGGTTCGTTTTTTTCTCAATATAAACAGACTAAACACAAAGACCGCAGAGATGGTGTCAATAATAATTCAGCACCTAAAAAAAGGTTCCGGTAAAAACCCAATTGCCTTATTTCCTTGTCCCATTGGATTTGAGCGTCTGGGGAGGAACTTTGATATGCGCGTCAAAACTGGTAAAATGCATGTTTTTGGCGCGCTTCGCGCGCAAAAAACGCCTGTTTCTACCAATGATGAGGTTCATTATTGAGTTCATGCCCAGTCTTACAAATCGTTTGTGACCATATTTTCGATCATTTTTTTATTGACATTTCGTTTTGGCTCATATTATTGCATCATATTGCATGGATAGTCTTCTAACCATAAAAAATCCGTATATTATTTTTCTGATCTGCTATTTAATTGGATCGATTCCTACTGCTTACTTAATTGGCAAAATAAAAAATATTGATATCCGCAAGGTTGGATCCGGGAATGTGGGCGCCACCAATACGGCCAGAATTCTGGGAAAAAAATGGGCATTTCTGGTTCTCATGGCAGATATGGCCAAAGGATTTCTGGCTGTAATAATGGCCAAATATTTATTAAGCGAAACTATTGCACGCAATATAATACTATTGGCCGGGGTTTTTTCGGTTCTGGGACATATTTTTCCTCTATGGTTAAAATTTAAAGGCGGCAGAGGGGTAGCTACGGTGTGCGGCGTAGTCATTGCCCTGTCGCCATATCAAGCGCTTCTGGCTTTTTTAATTTTCATTGTTATACTGTATTTATCCAAATTTGTATCTTTGGCTTCATTGTCTGGAGCGGTAAGTTTGCCGGCATCGTTTTTTATGTTTTTTGATTTTTCTTCCAGTCCTGCGATGTTTTATTTTTTTTCCAGTTTGGCCATGATCATATTCTTTATGCATATAAAAAATATTCAAAGGCTAATAAACGGAACCGAATCTAAAATTTCCAGCTTTGCAAAATAATATTCGCAAACAGATTTCGTGACAGGCATGCAATGGCATTTTTAAATGCTCCCAAACTCACGCAGGTAAAAACCGGCACCAACTTAGTTTTACTGTAAATTGGGATAAAAAATAGAGAATTCTGCCATCCTAGATAAAAATTTCGGAGAAAGGCGAGTATTTTTTCAATTTACCTGCGTGAGTTTGGGAGCATTAAATAATCACAAAAAATTGAAAAATAATTTGCCGGTTGCTTAAATATTTTGTAAACTTTACCTATTAAAGCAAGTCTTAAATGATTTGCGGAAGTTTCAGCGCAAAGCTGATTACTCTCCTTCCTCCTTTCTCAAAAACACTACAAACCCGGAATCAGATTCCGGGTTTTTTTTTGGTCTTTCCTTGCAATATTGTTGGACATTTCCAGTATTTTATGTGGGGGGGAGCGAAGTCTCTTTTTGCAGGGATCGCATTTCCGCAATCCCTGCAAAAAAGACGCAGCGTGGGGCGCGCCAAGCCCCTCCATATGATTATTCTCTAAAAATTTACAGCAATTTTTTTGCGTTTTCAAGGATAATTTTTTCTGCCGCTGCAATTCCTTCTGAGGGTATTGTGCCAGTAGCCTGGGCAAGCTCTTTTTTGCCGCCACCGCCCACCTTTAGTTCCGGATGGGCAGCCATGATTTTTTTTATTGCCTGCGAAGCATCAAAGCCGGTTTGTTCGGCATACGCAAAAGTTGTGGCCAACAACAAGCTCCACTTTTGCGAATCGGAGCTGAAAAGAATGATGATCGAATCGGGACTTTTGCTGCGTATGTAGTCCACCATAATCTTCATCCGTGGAATACCCCCTTCAACTGTTCCGCAAATCATGTTGCGATCATTTTGGGAAACTTTTTGAGATATCAGGGCATCCAGAAGGGTCTCGTTGATATCTAATGATGCTGCCGATTTTTTCAGGGCTTTTTTGTTGGCTGTCGCAAATCCGGCAATTTGTGTTTCGAGTTTTTTTAAGAAATGCCAGTAGGCTATCGAAAATTTTTCCTTTTCCGACTTTTGTATATGATTTTGCAATTCCGTCTGCAACTTCTCAAACGCATCCTTGTAGGGATCCACAATTTGATGACTCTCTGTCTGCAACTGTTTTACCAGAAAATTTTCCAGTTCAATAATTTTCTGGCAGGCTTTGTCTGATGAAAACGCCTCGATACGTCGATTTCCGGCGCCGGGGCTGGATTCTTTTGCTATTAAAAACAGTTTAATATCGCCTGTATTTTTTACATGCGTTCCCCCGCAAAATTCGATCGAGTAGTCGTCCATTCTTACAACCCGAACCACTTCGCCGTATTTTTCGCCAAAATTCATTACGGCGCCGGTTTTCTCTGCCTCTGCCTTTACCAGCTCCTGTGTATTTACCGGAAGTTTTTGCGCGATCGCAGAATTTACCCTGGTCTCGATTTCTTCAACCTCGTTTTCTGTAAGCCGATTGGGATGGGTAAAATCAAAACGCAGGTAATCCGGGTCAACCAGCGAGCCGCTTTGTCTTATATGTGTTCCAAATTTTTTTCTCAGGGCGGCATTGAGAAGATGCGTTACGCTGTGATTTTTGCGCAGGTTTTCGCGGCGCTCCGCGTCAATCTTGATTTCGATTTCTGCGCCTACGGCAATTTCGCCTTCGAGCGCCTCGCAGACATGAATAATGGAATTGCCCTGTTTCTGTGTATCAACAATTTTACAATTAAAATGCTTTCCGTGGGCAAAGCCGGAATCGCCCATTTGTCCGCCGCTTTCGGGGTAACAGGGCGTCTGATCGGTGACAAGGTAAAAAACCCGGTTGTTGACTTCGTGCTCATGCACACTTTTCCGCGCTTCGGTTTTCCCGGAATCCTCTGAAAACAATAGTTCTGCGACTTTTGCAAGCAAATGATCGGTCTCGTAGCCGACAAACCTGGTCAGCGCGGTTATGTCTTTTAACGCCCCGGCGTCGCCCTTCCATGCCGATTTGCCGCGGTTGCGCTGTTTTTCCATTTCTGCGCCAAAACCAGCGAGGTCGATTTTGAAACCTTCGCTTTCGGCAATTTCCTGCGTCATCTCTGGCGGGAATCCAAATGTATCGTATAACGTAAATATTTCTTTTCCCGTAATGACCTTTTCAGAATTCCGGAATTCCTTTGTATGATGCATGATATCGTTAATCTTTTGGTAGCCCACTTCAAGGGTTTGTAAAAAGCGGCGTTCCTCTCCATGTATGTAATCAGAGATTAGCTGGAGCGAAGAATTTAATTCCGGATAAAAATATCCGTAGATTTTGACGACGGCGGGAACCAGTTTATATAACAGGGGTTCGCTCTGCCCGATTTTTCTTCCAAATAAAAGGGCGCGTCTTAAAAGTCTGCGCAAAACATACCCGCGGGATTCATTCGATGGAAAAATCCCGTCGGACATGGTAAAGGTCAGGGCGCGAATATGGTCTGTGAGGACCCTGATGGGTTCAACGTTGTCTCCGGCATATTTGACGCCATAAACCTCTTCAACAGCCTTGCGAAGTTCCACGAGTTCGTCCGTATCGAAAACGGAATCCACGCCCTGAACAAGTGTCGCAAGTCGCTCAAGGCCTGCTCCGGTATCAATACCGGTACTTTTTAAAGGGGCATAGTCTCCGTTTTCCTTGAGATCGAACTGGTTAAAGACAAGGTTCCAAAACTCCATAAAGCGCTCGCCCTCGTCCCCTGGCTTTGGATCGTCGCTGAAGCAAGTGTATTGTTCCCCGCGATCCAGATAAAGTTCGCTGCACGGTCCGCATGCTCCGGTTGAACCGGCCGGCCCCCAGAAATTGTCGCTTTTACCCAGTCTTACGATTTTGTGCGCGGGCATGCCAATATGGTTATGCCAGATGTCGAAGGCCTCGTCATCGTCAAGGTAAATCGTGACCCAGATTTTTTCTTTGTCAAACGGCAGACATGTGGTGACATATTCCCAGGCAAACTCAATGGCTTCTTTTTTAAAATAATCGCCAAAGCTGAAATTACCGAGCATTTCAAACATCGACATGTGACGTTTGGTTTTGCCCACATTGGATAGATCTGTGGTGCGAAAACATTTTTGTACCGAGGCAATACGCGGTGATGGTGGGCTGACAATACCCGAAAAATAATCTTTAAACGGTACCATACCGGCGGTGGTGAACAACAATGTGGGATCTTCGGCGGGCATCAAACTGGCGCTTTTTTCAATCAAATGCCGCTTGCTTTTAAAATACTCTAAAAATGACGCCCGAATTTCCTTTATAGTAAATGATTTTGATAACACGATCGTTAAAAACCATTTATTATTCATCCTGACAATCGTTTTTAGAACGGGGAGAAGGAGGATGGGCATGAACCTCAATAATTAGATCAAAATGTATTAAAATGCGCGTTTTTGGGGCGCAAAGCGCCCCAAAAACGCCTATTTTTACCAATGATGCGGTTGATTATTGAGTTCCACCCCCAAGCTCAAAGGGAGCTTGGCACAAGCGCTGCCGTTGCGAAGTCGTCATTCGCCTCTATTTTCTATCCAGGCCATTTGCCATTGATCTCGATTGTTCTAATATCAAGAGTTGGCTTGCCCTTTTCAGCGCGGTGTCTATATTGGGCGCAATATTTTCGGTGCTAATCAATTCTGCAATACCCATTCGAACCAATATTTTGAGAACTTTTTCCGAGACGCCGGATAATATCAGGATTGTACCTCCCCGCCTGCATTTATAATGGAACTCGGAAAGGGCATGAGCGCCTGTCGCATCCACAACAGAAACTTTTCTCATTCTCAAAATCATTACTTTTGGATCATCTTCAATTCCGGCGAGTATTCCTTTCAGGAGATCGGCGACGCCGAAAAAGAACGGTCCCTGTATTTCATATACCACAACGCCTTCCGGAACATCTTTTTTTGAAATAGCGTCAGATTCAGGCATATTAATGAGCCTGTCATCGGCTATATCAACGCGGTTCAATATTCCCGCCATATCGCTCATCCGCCTCATAAACAACAATGCCGAAAGAACAATGCCCACTTCAACAGCGGCGGTCAGATCAACAAATATGGTTAGAAAAAAAACAAGAATCATCACAAGAGAATCGCTTCTGGGAGCCTTAAACATATGAATAAAATGATTGATTTCACTCATATGCCAGGCAACCACAAACAAAACTGCAGCCAGAGCGGTCAGGGGAATGGCAGACGCATACGGCGCAAGAATCAAAGTAAACAGTAAAACAGTAAGAGCATGTGCAATACCAGATAACGGTGTTTTGGCGCCGTTTTTAATATTTGTGGCTGTTCGGGCGATTGCTCCCGTTACTGGTATGCCCCCAAAAGAAACCGAAACAATATTGGCAATTCCCTGGGCGGTCAACTCTGTGTCGGAGTCATGCGTGGTCTCGCTCATACCATCCGCCACTACTGCCGATAAAAGGGACTCTACTCCGGCAAGAAAAGCAATGGTAAACGCATCCGGAAAAAGCAGGCGCAGCACCTGAAAATTTATTTTATGAACAATTTCGGGAAACTCAAAAGGTGGAAAATCCGCTGAAATTACGCCAAAGCGATCGCCAATAGTTTCCACATTCAGGTTGAGCGCAGAAACTGCAATCGACGAAAAAAGAATGGCAAGCAAAGGTCCGGGAATGCGGGGCGTATATTTGCGTGCCCCCGCAATGGCGATGAGCGATCCGGCTCCAACAAGCAAAGTCGGCACATGCGTTTGACCGAGATGCTGTATATAAACTATCCACTTTTCGGTAAAATTTGCAGGTAAATGGGTCAGGCGAAAACCCAGGAAATCATTGATCTGCGTTGAAAAAATAATTGCGGCAATTCCCGCCGTAAATCCGGTTACAACCGGATATGGCATAAATTTTACCATCCGGCCAAAACGAAAGAGTCCGGAAATAATTAACATTATCCCGGCCATAATAGTTGCTATAATGAGCCCCTCGTAGCCATGCTTTTGTACGATGCCAAAAATTACAACAATAAATGCTCCGGTAGGTCCCCCAATTTGTACGCGTGAACCACCAAGAGCCGAGATTAAAAAACCGCCGATAATCGCGGTGTACAAACCTCTTTCAGGAGAAAGTCCGGAAGCAATGGAAAATGCCATGGCAAGAGGAAGCGCCACAATTCCCACGGTCACGCCCGATTGGAATTCGCGTAATATGTCTTGAAGTTTGTAGCCCTCTCTGATTGACTGAATAAAAGCTGGTTTAAAATACATAGGCCAATTCAGGTTCTCAGTTTCAAGGGTGTATCTATTTTGTCTCCCTAAAAAACGAGTTCTGGCTTGAAGGTAACCGGGTAGCGTCAAGACTGACTAAAAGCATGTTGTTTCCAATCACCTCGACCAGTCCGGATTTGGTTTTTATGTTTAATTTCCCACCGTACACATATTCCAGCACCCCGGAAATTACTGAGCCGTTGCCGTGGATTACCGAAATTGTGGCGCCAATAAAATTTTGGTATACAGAGGAATTTTCTTCAGCAAGTTTATCTATTTGATCGGCTTCTGAGTATTTTACAATTTCATCTGCCTGGGAAGTCAGACCGTCCCCTTCCGGAAATGACACGAGGTCAACTCCGGCTGGAAATTCATGCGCATAAGGAGCTGTTTCAATGGTGGACTTTTCCAGTCGATGGAATTTATTTACAAAATATGTCTGAATTTTACCTTTTTTCAGGTTTACCTTTGTTCCATCGTTTTCAATATCAATGGACAAATTTGTTCCAAGCGGCTTTATTCCCCCGCCCGGAAAATGGAACCATGTTTCCTTTTTAAAAAGTTGATGAGAGGCGCTGATTTGCCATGAACCCTGCTTCAGGAAAATATGATCTTTTAACCCTTTATTTTCAATGGCGATTTCGCCTGTACGGGCAACGCTGATGCGAATTCCGGATTTTTCAAGAATATACTCTGTAGGTATTCTGGCAAATTCTTGACCAATGGCGGCAAAAGATAAAGGAATTTTTCTTTCCCGCGGTTTCCATACAATAAAAATAGAAACAATAATTACAATTACAGGCGCAATCAGGGACGGCTTTAGATGCATAAAAATATTCTGAAACCGGCTGAACAGAACGGGTTCCACGGATTGTTTCAATTGCAAGAAATGCAAAATATGCTCTGGAGGAGTTAATTTGATTGCTTCATGGTTATCGCGCAATATTTGACCCATTAGCTTCTCCTCAGCAGAAGGTTTTCTGGAATTTGAATTTGGACTGGATTTTGTCTCAGTCAGATATTCTATTATCGCTGCCGCTATCTTTAGTTTGCTTGCTTTCATAGTTCTATTCCTTCCATATCGTCGGCGCCCCAGCCATTATCGTTAAAAACATTTCGTATTTTAACGCCAATTTTTTCAATATCTCTGCGAATTTGCCTTTCGCTTTTTTCCATTATTACGGCTATTTCAACCTGCGTAAACCCCATATACCATCTTAATTCAAAAAGATCCAATTCTGACTTGCTTAGCAAATGTTTCGCCGTTTCGATCAGATTGTTGACCTCTTTTTTTAACATTTGGGTTTCAACATTTACCTTTTTATCTTCATAATTTACAGACAATTCAGTAGAAACGGCAAGATAATTTTTATTATATTCCGTTGAAATAATATTCCTTGCAGTTTGAAACAAATACGCTTTTGGATTTTCAATTTTCCTGTTTTTTTTCATTGACTGAAGCAATTTCAAAAAACTTTCCTGTAAAATATCGCTCGCCTGATCGAATCCTGTTTTTTTCACAAGGTATCCATATAACATACTGCTGTTTTCCCTGTAGATTGCTTCCCATTCCTTTTCAATGGAGACATCGCTCATGATTGTCCATTAATAGAAAAGGAAATAATATGTATATTCGTCTTTACCTCCCGCAATAAAGAGTAGACCACAAAAAGCAAAAACCCGGACATTGTTTTTCCAGACGTGTTAATCTCGATACTGATGGAAAAAATACGCGCCTATGCTTATTGGTTGGTTATTGCCAGTCGCCGGTTTTTTTGCGATTTTTTTCGGCTACAAGAGAATGCTCCATATTCTGCTTTTCTTGTTGAATGTACAACGCATCCGTCATTACAGAAAGAGATTTTTTTTGCTGGAAATCCAGTTTGCGATATTTTAATATAAGCTCAATTTCATCCTTTTCTTCAATCAGGAATTTTTTAACATATTGCGATCCTTCGCCGGATTCCAGCCATACAGGATTTATATTAAAACGAAATTCAAGATTTTTAAGAAACATTCCAGAAAGTATTTTGGATCGGCCATTTATTATGCCGCTCAAACCGCCGGGAGTGATTCCAATTTCGCGGGCAAATCCTCTAAGGGAATATCCCGATGATTCTATAACAAGTTTTAATCTTTCGCGTATTTCGTTCACCAGAATTACAATGTTATAAACAATAAACGTACAGCGAAAATATTTATTGACAAAGCGTATGCTCAAAATATGAATTCTGTATATTGTACGTATAGCGTACAATATATTTAAGCGGTAAAGCAAGGTTTCGCTTGCTGCAAAATTCTGATTTATCGGGAAGACGCATCCCCTTGCTTCTTCCCTTTTTTGTAACAAGGGTTTTTTGAAAATAATCGCCCCGCCAGTTATTAATCTGCTTTACGTCCTCTCTATGGATTCTGGAAAATAGCCACATTAATATATGAAAATAGCGGCTCTTGTTTCCGGAGGAGTAGATAGTTCTGTAGCTTTGCGGCTTTTAAAAGACCAGGGTTTTGACGTGACGGCTTTTTATTTAAAAATCTGGCTGGCCGATGAATTGTCTTTTCTGGGAGAATGTCCCTGGGAAGATGATTTGTCTCATGCGCGCGCGGTCTGTCAGCAGGCGGAAGTCGCGCTTGAAGTGGTTCCCTTTCAAAGGGAATACTGGGAGCGTGTAGTGGGTTACACGATCGAAGAGGCCAAAGCCGGAAGAACTCCCAATCCGGATATGCTTTGCAATGCGCGGATCAAGTTTGGAGCTTTTTATGACTATATTGGAAAAAACTTTAATAAAGTTGCAACAGGCCATTATGCTCTAACAGAAGAATGCAACGGCCTAACCTGTCTCAAGACTTCTCCAGATCTCATAAAGGATCAGACATATTTTTTATCGCAGTTATCGCAGGAGCAGGTTTCAAAGGCGGTTTTCCCCATTGGTCAATTCAAAAAAGAAGAAGTACGAAAACTGGCTCAAAAATACAATCTTCCCAATGCCGGGCGAAAAGACAGTCAGGGAATATGCTTTCTGGGGAAAATTCCCTTTGACCAGTTTCTGGAATATCACCTTGGCATAAAATCCGGAAAGCTAATAGATTATGAAACCGGTAAAGTTCTTGGCGAACATAACGGGTTCTGGTATTTCACCGTCGGGCAACGACGGGGTCTTGGACTTTCAGGCGGGCCATGGTATGTAGCTGCAAAAAATCCGGAAGCCAATGAAGTTTTTATTTCTCATCTCGAACATACTGAGCTGTCTACACGAAAATCCTTTGAAGTCGGGAATTTAAACTGGATTTCCGGTAAATCACCCGCAACGAATACATTAAGGGTTAAGGTTCGCCATGGAGCGGGAATATACGAAGCCGAAATTCAAGTCATAAAAGACGGACGCCTTTCAGTCGCCCTGAACGATCACGACAGGGGAATTGCATCAGGACAGTTTGCCGTGTTTTATGATGACAATATTTGCCTCGGCGGCGGCGTTATTCTGTAACGGGTTTATAAAGAATATCGATTCCGTTATCAAGATAGCCAATCCAGACATAGTTTCCTTCCATCTTCATAATGTGTACTTCGTTAGAGCTTAGACCCTCAAGTGCGGAGAGTTTCTCAAGCGTTTGTTTTTCCCGATCATAAATACGAATTCCATTCCCGGAAGTGCCTATCCAGAGCATTCTGCCGCGAAGCGCAAATGTAGATGGATAGGGAAGCCCCCAGTCAAAAAATTTACAATTTTTGGTTTTCAGATCATAACGGTAAATCCCGAATTTATGAACTCCAATCCAGATATACCGGCCATCAATAAGAAGCGATTTGACATTATTTCCTCCCAGTTTGCCATTTTCTTCATTTAGGGTTATTACTTCGCCAGTTGTTTTATCTTTTATGACGGCGCCCTTATCGAGTGTGCCGAACGCAATATATCGAACATTTGCATCCATGGAATAAACCTGACGACTTCCAACATACGAAGTCTCATCAAGGGTTGTAATGGTTTTTTTAAAAATATCATACTGGATGACGCCATCAGTAAGCGTTGAAAAATATATTACGCGGTCGTCCTTGATTACTTTCTGAGCCATTCCGAATATTTTTTCATCTTTGGCAAGGCGAAAGCTTCGGCTGCTTTTTTTGTCAAAAATAAAAATACCATCAAAGGACGTAATGTAGACATATTCAAAATCTACATAAAGATTTCTAAGCTGCGTGGTTGGCAGGGGAATTAAATTATATTTTCCTGTTGATCTGGAGAATCGCACCAATCCGCCGCCCCAGGTTGCAATCCAGACATCATCCCCGTCTTCAACAATATCCGAAATAGCGTCATCCGGGAGACCATTTGTTTTTCCAATGTGCATAAATGTCAGGCGGCGCAATAAAAACTTTAGAGGCGGAGTCATGGGTTGCCCCAAATCAACGGCTCCCGTTAAATACGTATGTGCCATTTCCGGAACCGGGTATCTTTCTGAATATAAAATACCAAGAGCATAAAATATTTCTCTTTTCTGGTTCTTGAGCTTTTTAAATAACTTTGAATTTTTTTTGGATTGTTCCAGGTACGGATCCAGCAATAGCAAAGCGGAGTGGTAATAATCTACGGCATTTTTCCAGCTACGGTCAATTTCAAATATTTTTGCGAGATACTGATTGGCGTCAATAAAAAATGGCGGGTTTTGTGAAGGATCGCCCGCCTTGCTTAAATATTCCTTAAAACTTTCTTCTGAACGGGAAATCAGATCCAGATGAAAATAACAAACTCCATACAAAAAAAGCAGGTTTGTCCGGTGTCGCGAATGGGGAAAACGGCTGTTTAATTTATTGTAATAGGTTACTGCGTTTTCATAGTCGCCCCGTGATCTGTAAATTTCTCCAAGATAAAAAAGAGCGTCCCTTATTTCATATTCAAAAGGCTGTTCATTTAGAAAATCCAGAAATTTTTTTTCCGCTTCCTTAAAGTTTTCATGCTCATAGGAATTGAGTCCCTGAAAATATTTTTCAGAAGGATCGGCTGCCGCCCATAAGGACGAAAAGGGCGACAGACTGAAAAAAATTGTAAAAACAAGAAAATATTGTAATGACTGGCGTCTTCTTTTTTTTCCGAAGCGGCGATCTGCAAATGACTTATGCTTCATTGGTTTGGCTTGTCTGATTTTTTTTCCAGAAAAATACAGTTAAAAGTAATAACAAAACGGTTGAGATTAGAGTATAAGAGCGCTGAATATAGGGAAGGTCCAATTTTTTTTCCAAAAGTTTTGCTGGATTTTTTTGTTCATCAATGAACTTCACGATGGAATACTTATCGTCATAAAAATAGAGTTTTCTGATAAAATCCTTAATAACCTGATTTTCATTTTTCATATGGTCTAACTTTTTTGACAATTGGGTTTTTTTTGCATTTAATTCTTCAATTTGAATCTTAATGCTGATTTTTTCCTTTGTCTTTTCAAGATAAGACAGATAGCCGTTCTTGCTGAACAGAAAATTATATAATACTATCTGAACAATCAAAATCATAAACGGCCCAAAAACCCAGTGTTCGCGGCTGTGCTGGAATGCTCTAAAGAAACTTTCAATCACAGCGTGGTCAGGTTGCGAAAAATACTTTTTCCCGGATATACTGCATTTTCGCCAAGGCTTTCCTCGATTCGCAAAAGCTGGTTGTATTTGGCAATCCGGTCAGAACGACTCATGGAGCCGGTTTTAATTTGTCCCGCGCTGGTTGCGACCGAAAGATCGGCAATGGTAACGTCTTCGCTTTCTCCGGATCTGTGCGATACCACGCAGTTATACCCATTCCTGATCGCATAATCCATTGTTTCTATGGTTTCGCTGAGCGTGCCTATTTGATTTACTTTTATTAATATACTGTTGGCAATTCCAGTCTCGACGCCGCTTTGGAGTATTTTTTGATTGGTAACAAAAAGATCATCGCCGACAAGCTGGAGTTTTTCTCCAAGAAGACTGGTTAATATTTTCCAGCCCTCTTGATCGTTTTCAGCCATGCCATCTTCGATAGATATAACAGGAAATTTGTCTGCATAGCTTTTGTAGAGTTCGGCGAGTCCTGCGGCATCAAGGGACAGACCGTCTCCTTTTAATTCGTAGCGATTGTCTTTGTAAAACTCTGAAGATGCAGCGTCGAGGGCAATAAAAGTATCATGCCCCGGTTTATAACCGGCTTTTTCAATGGCCTCAACAAGAGCTACAAATCCTTCTTCATTGGAGGAAAAGTTGGGAGCAAATCCCCCTTCATCGCCGACAGCAGTATTCAGGTTTTTGCTTTTAAGAACCGCTTTAAGGGAATGGAATATTTCAGAACTTTGTCGCAGACATTCCTTAAACGTATCAAATTTTACAGGGATAATCATAAACTCCTGAAAATCCACATTGTTGTCGGCGTGTGCGCCGCCGTTAATCACGTTCATCATGGGGACCGGCAGAGTTCGCGCAAACGGCCCGCCAAGATATCTATAAAGAGGAATTCCCGAATATTGAGCTGCTGCGTGGGCGGCAGCCATGGAAACCCCGAGTATGGCATTGGCTCCCAGCTTGGACTTGTTTTCGGTTCCATCCAGTTCAATCATTAAACGATCCAGTTCACGTTGATTGAGAGCATCCATACCAAGAATATTGGGTTGAATAATTTCAATAACATTTTTAATGGCTTTTTGAACGCCTTTGCCCAAATAGCGACCATTGTCGCCGTCACGCAGCTCCAGAGCTTCGCGCGAGCCGGTCGAGGCTCCGCTGGGAACAATAGCGCGTCCATAATCCCCGTCTTCAAGATATATTTCCACTTCAATGGTGGGATTTCCCCGGGAGTCAATTACCTCCCGGGCGTTTACTTCATCAATTAAAGAACTCATAAACCAGACTTCTGAAAATAACAATGCTGTAAACGGGAATTTGAGTTTTATAGCGGGGGCAAGTTTCCCCCGCGCTCTGGCCGGCGTCCGCCGTCCGCCGCTGCCCCCAACATAATGTGCTTGAGGCGGCTCCCCCCAAAACGTTTATTATGGATTGGGTCAGTATTCATGGAAAATTAAAGCGGGTTGTTGTAAATATCTATCCGGGATATCCCGGATATATAATTTGCAAACAGATGCCAACATTTGGGTGGAAAAACAATACTGTATACTTTGTGGGCGCCGGTCCGGGCGATCCGGAACTGATTACCGTAAAAGGGGCTCGTATGTTGAGCGAAGCCGATCTTATAGTTTATGCGGATTCCCTTGTGAGCGAGGAATTACTGAGCCATACAAAAACAGGAGCCGTAGTCTATAAAAGTTCGGGGTTGACTCTTGAGGCGGTGTTGGAGATACTCGAAAAGGGAGTTCTTGAAAATAAAAAAGTAGTTCGCCTTCATACCGGCGATCCTTCTGTTTTTGGCGCCATTTATGAACAAATTGTCATATTAAAACAAAAGGGAATTCAAACCGAAGTTATTCCAGGCGTTAGTTCTGTTTTTGCGGCAGCAGCAGCGGTTCAGGCCGAGCTGACCATTCCGGAACTTGCACAAACGGTGATTTTAACCCGAACGGAAGGTCGCACGCCCGTCCCCGAAAAAGAAACCTTGAGGAGCCTTGCCCAACATGAATGTACGCTGGCCATTTATTTAAGCGCAACTCTGGCCGAAAAAGTTACCAGCGAACTTATAGAAGCTGGATGGGAAAGAAATACGCCGGTGGTGATCGTATACAAGGCATCCTGGCCAGATCAAAAAATAATTCGCACAACCGTAGAAATGCTGGCTAACGCAATGGAGCAAAATAAAATAAAATCGCAGACAATGATTCTTGCCGGTAAGGCTCTTGGCGTATATGATAATGATGTTTCTACAAGATCCAGACTTTACGATGGAAATTTTGCACATAAATTTCGCAAGGCGAAAAATGAGTCTTGATAGTAACCAGGCCGGATCTTTGGATGTAAAATCTGAAATTGCTCTTGTGGCAGTAACCCGCAATGGGGGAAAACTTGGCATTGAAATTGCCCGAAAGTTGCATTCCAAAAATATTTCCCTGGACTTGTATTTTCAAAAAAAGTTTCAAACCGAACTGCAAGCTGTAAGCAAGGGCGATGTAAATTTGCTTTTTTATCCGGAAAAAATCAAAAATCTGTTGCAAGATATTTTAGACAAATACAGAAATTTTATTTTTATCGTCAGCATCGGCGCTCTTATACGCATTATTGCCCCTTTTCTCAAAGGAAAGGACG
>JAOUFE010000131.1 GCA_029858425.1 Spirochaetia bacterium
TCTGGCGATATTGCCCGGTGCGTCGCAGAAAAAAATTGTTCATTACAAGGATATTGCGATCATCGGGGAGGTGACAGAAACTGCCAGAAAAAATATATCCTGTTTTTGGAATAATCATCCGGTTGCAATGGAAAAATTGCACAATGAAATTTATTCACATTTTTAAAAGTGCATTGCCATATATTTTCAAAGGCGTCTTTCTTGCAAAATTTTATTTAAATATACTGTAGTGTTCAGTCTTAGTATGGGAGTAATTTTCAGGAGTTGCGGGGCAAGCGAGAATTTAGACGAAAAGCCCTGTATTATTTTTCTTGTAATTTCAGAAGCGGTAGAACGCGGTAAATACTTGACCAAAAAATCTGCATGTTTTTTTCCGTTGCGATAATCTGGTTCTTTGGATGGATGTTGCAGGAAATGCGCAATTTTCCTGATGTTGCCAGTATCATACAGGATGGTTCCATGATGAAGCAACCATTTTTTTTTACGCGCCTGGGAGTTGCCTGAGATTTTCCGGGGACCGAATTTGTTGGTAAAACAAAGATCAGAAATTCCGTTTGGTTGAAATTGTAATGAGCATGTCATTGACTTGGCAAGGCAGCTTAGAATTTCAGCATAGGAATTTTGAATTGCCTCATAACGGGGGTACGCTTGAATGTTTAGTATTAAACCATAATTTAAATTCCCATAAAAGTGAACAACGCTGCCTCCGCCGCTGGAGCGCTTTAGAACAGGGGGCATTTTTTTATGCGAATATATTTCATTTTCTTTTATGAGATTTTTTCCCAGAATTACCGATTTTTTGTTTTCATAGATAATAAAATATATATCCTGTTCTTCTTTTTTCATTTCAGAAAAAATATATTCTTCAAAGGCAAGATTAAAGAAAGGATTGTGCCCGTCCAATTTGTATACAAAAAAAGACATGTTGATTGTTTAAAGGTCTAACAATCTCTGGACTTCGGCGACGTCTTTATCTCCCCGTCCGGAAAGGTTAATGATTACAAGCGGAGAGCTTCCGGATTTATTGTATTTTTTTATCCATTTTTTGGTAGAGGCGATTGCATGCGAACTTTCCAGCGCGGGTATAATACCCTCAGTTTCGGAAAGTTCCTGAAATGCATCGAGAGCTTCCTTGTCGGTAACGGATTCATAGTGCGCCCGTTTTGTATCTTTCAGGTATGCATGTTCCGGACCGACACCTGGGTAGTCCAGACCGGCTGAAATCGAATGTACATCGGATATCATACCTGAATTGTCCTGCAGGACGTAGCTTAAAGAGCCCTGGAAAATTCCGGGCATCCCTTTGCTGAGTTTTGCCGAATGCAGATTTGTATTTAGCCCGTGACCGGCAGCTTCCACCCCAACAAGTTTGACATTCTCATCGTCAAGAAAACCGTAAAATATTCCCATTGCATTTGAACCTCCCCCAACGCAGGCAAAAACTGCATCAGGCAGGCGTTTTTCATGTTCGAGGATTTGCATCCTGGATTCCCTTCCAATAACAGATTGAAATTCTCTAACAATCATCGGAAAAGGATGAGGTCCAACTACGGAGCCCAGCACATAGTGGGTATTGTCAATATTTTTTGCCCAGTCTCTTAGCGATTCGCTTACAGCATCACGTAAAGTTCCCTTTTTGCCGCCAACACCTACAACCTCGGCTCCAAGAAGTTTCATTCTGAATCCATTAAGCGCCTGACGCCGGAGATCTTCTTCACCCATGTATATCGTGCAAGGTATTTTGTAGCGGGCACAGGTGGTCGCGGTTGCCACGCCATGTTGCCCGGCGCCAGTTTCCGCTATAACCCTTGTTTTGCCCATCCATTTTGCCAGAATAGTTTGACCAAGGGTATTGTTTATTTTGTGGGCTCCAGTATGCAGCAGGTCTTCTCTTTTGAGGTAAATTTTAGCATTCCACTTTTCGGAAAGATTTTTTGCCCAAAAAAGTCCAGTAGGTCTGCCGGCAAAATCACGGAGAGAATCTCGATATTCCTTCAGAAATTCTTTATTTTTTACGAGCTTGCCATAAGCGCTTTCAAGCTCAATCAATGCTGGCATCAATAATTCAGAAACAAAGCGCCCACCGTAGTCTCCATAGTATCCAAGTTGATCGGGATTCATATAGATGACTCAAAGATACAATATCGCCTGTAAAGTAAAATCCATATATTTAATCGGCAAATTAACTTAAGAATTAATGAGTTGACGGTCGATAATTTTATAGAAGAATAGACTAAATGATGCGAATAATCAAAATGGGCTTATAAGTGGAAAACATTCATGGCCCAATATTTGGCAGGCAGGTAAATATGAATCAGAAAATTAAAAAAGTAAAATGGTTATGGGTAATTATATCAGGATTTTTTTATCTGAGTACTACTGATGTGTGGGGAATCTCCGTAGCTCAAAAAAGCCGCGAAAAAGTAGAAGAGAACAAGCAATATATCTATGCAATTGAAGTTGCCATGAAAAACTTTGGAACTGACGATGAAAAAAATGATTATAATGCCATAAGGGATCAGTATATGATAGGTCTTGGTTATTTTATGCAAGCCGATTATGTAAATGCCTATAAAGAACTTTTGGATGCGCAGAAAAAGTTGGATAAACTTTATGAAAAAATCAGTATGGACTATGTGGAAAGAACCACGAAAATATTGCAGGAACTTGTAAAAAACATGGTGGAGATTGACATAAAGTTTAACAAAACCTCAGACTTGATCAAACGTTATGAGATGAATGTTGAAGCGCCAAAATTAGGTGAAAAAACAAAGGAACAGTTTTATTCCGACAAGGAAACGAAGGATTTTCATATGTCCTATGATAAGGGTATGATTTCCAGGAACTTGAATCTTGGTTTTGGGCATTTGGGAGACGCAAAAAGAATTCGGCAGGAAGCAGTTTCCATGCAGGAAAAAAAATATGAAGAAGGTCAGGCCATTGATCCTTCAATATATGTATATCGATTGTATAACTATGCCGGGGTGATCGATTTATGCAGGGAAGCCAAGAAAAATGCATTTATGGCATACCAACTGATTAACAGGAACGATATATATTCTGTACAGTCTCAAGCTGAATTGCAGGGAAACAGATTTGTTAAGGAATCCAATTTACTCCCCGTGTTTGATCCAAGAATTCCGGATCAATACAAGGTCGATGCTTCTGACACTTTATACCTGGTGCATGCAGATGAAATTATGGTAAAACTAAAGAGGTTAAAAAAAGAAGACGTGAAAGAAACTCCAAAGGAAACTCCAAAAGAAGCAAATCCCAAGGCAGTCGTCCCGGATCAGTCCCCAAAAAAATAGGGATACTATTTCTTAAATAATTTTTTATAAAGATTTGGTTGGAGCTGCATAAGCTTTTTGTTGAATTGAGTAATATTGTATCCTTGATGAGCTACAATATTATTCATTAATGTGATGTTATCCTTGGGCAGATCCTTTGAATAAAGATATTGATTGATCCTTTCAATAGAAAACTCCTGGAGGATCAAGTCTACTTCTTTTTCGTTGATATTACGTTGTGGAATATTGCTATCGCAATGCGCTGTGAGCAAAATCAGAATTGCCAGAAAAGTGAAACTATTTTTCATAAATGACCATCAGGTGGGGCCAGATACTGTCAGGAAAGCCTTTTTTTGTGCGATCTATGCTGGAAAAAAAAGAGCCTGGCCAATCATTTTTTCGATGCCCGGTTTTATAATAAAAGTCATAAAAAAATGCCTGCCTGAATTCCTTTGGCGCTGGAGCCATGGACGTGATAAAACATTCTATATTTTTGTATCGAAGCGATGTTAATATGGTATCCCAGGACATATAGTTTTGACTATTAAAGTTATTATCTGAATTTTTGCTTAAAACAAAATAGTTTATGTTCTCAATATAGCGGAATGAATTCCATGGTATGGCATTATTATTTCCGATGGATAAAAATGGTTGATTGTTTATGGTATTCCATCCTCCTGAAATGTGAATAATGCTGGTCTGGTTTTCCTCGATGGCGCGGATTATTTTACTGGATGCATCTGTTGAATCTGAAATTAATTTTTTTTTTGCGAAAAGACCTTCCAGATCCAGAAGTTCATCAACCTCTGGATTGGCTATAATAAATCCAGGGGAAATGTTCCCCACGCCTATAAAAAAATGATCAGACAGATTTTCCTGGATATTTATGGCTTGTTTTTTTTCTTTTTTCTGCGTGATCGAAAATGGTTGATCTACCGGCAGACGTCGAATGATTTTGTATTTATCTCCAAGGAATATACTGGAATCAACATTCACGATGAGCGATTCAATGGGCAAAAAGTGTGCATAATTGTACGTTAGCAGGCGTATTGTAGCTCCTGAATTTACTGTATTCAAAATTTGACCGGAAATGGCGCTAAATTTCTCTGAAATTTTCAATATCATATTCAGGGATTCTTTCGTCGATATACCTGATTTCATTTTTTTGTAAAACCCGGATATCAGGTCTAAATTTTCATTTAGATTGGCTAACTGGATCATGGAAACTATTTTGGAGTCTTGTATCAGAAAAGAATAAAGAGTATTTTTTCCTGGATAAACTATCCAGCAGATATCATCTTTACTACAGGTTGTGGTTTTTTTCAGACTCTCCAGAGAAAATATGGATTCCCTTGAAGGTTTTTCATTGTCAGAAAGGGTAAATCCCCATTTTGATAAATAAGAATACCGTATTTTAAAATCGGAGTATCCATAATAATCAGGCGGATACAGCATTTTTTCATTCCATCCATTGGCCAATGAAATAGCGTTTAATAGATTTAGCAGATCATTCGATGAAAATACGTCGGGATTTTGGAAGATAAATTTAAAGAACTCATTTTCAAAATTAAAATTAATTAGAACGCCTGATGATATCGCTGTAATGATGTCTGGGTTGGTAAAATATGAATATATAGCCGTTATCCATAATGAATACCAGTTGTTTGTGCTGGTTGTGGTATCTTTATTGAAAAGGGCATTTTTCAAACGAGCGAGATTTACAATATGAGGGTCTGCGTTGTCATTTTGAATTCTTAATAGAATACTATTTGCTTCTTGATACTTATGTTTATTCAGACTGATCTGAAAATTTCGGTACAGGGAGTAAATAGTGCTGGATTTTATATTCCGGTTTTCATTTTTGTAACTTTCGGTAACTTCATATTTATCCTGCAAATCTCCGGGGATATATCCATTCCGCGGAATGCTAACAGCTTTGGTATTGGAATTGTTCTGGGGGTTGAGGATGCTCTGGATAATATTTTTGTTTAGCGAGGCATCATTAAGCTCAAAATCCAGGTATTCAAATATATCCGTAGTTAAATCCATTCTTTGAGAAAATATTTTTAATTGAGCAATAAATTTATCCATATTGGAATAGTAGGCGTCATAATCTTTTAGCATTAAAAGTAAATTAAGATAATATTTTTCGTATGTGATGTATATTCCCCAATTGTCCATGTCGCTTACATCAAGAATGCCAATATTGTCGGTGATAAATTTTTTTGCCTCCTGAAAACGGGTGTTATATATCATCATGTAATAGTTTATTTTTACAGGAAGCACGTCAGCATTATCCATATTCAGGCGGTTTAGCAAATACCAGGCTTTTTCAGGATGCCCGTATTTTGCAAGAAGCAGTACTGATCGCTTCATGAATTTTCTTTGCCAGAATCCTTTAACATTCATTAAATCTTCGCTATGTAGATAAATATAGTCAATCATGGTATCCATAGAAAATTTATTATCATTTAAACTTGTATTCCACGACTCTTCAAGTAAATTCATGTACGTTACAAGAGGTGAGTTTTGCAGTTCCCTGTAGGTATTTGTGTCCTTAATCATGCTTTGATAAATTTGAAGGGCTTTATGAAGATATGCATAATTTTCAGCAGATGGGGTTTCGTCTAACATATAATAGTATTCATATTGAAGCTGCAGGTTTATCTGATAAAACTTGCTGATTGTCCATGCTTCTTTTGCGTTGGGGGTCCAAATATTTATTTCTGCGATGGTATACGATGGTTTATTCCAGCCGTATTTTCGCGAAAGAGATTTTTCGATATCCTGAAGAAAAAAGTCAGCCCTTCGCAGATAGGACAGGGCTTCTTTGCTAATCCCTTCGTCCGCTAATCGCTCGCTTGTGATTAGAAGTTTTTCAAATTTTCTGAATTGTTCCTGGTCATCTGGAAATAAAATATCTCTTAATGGGCTTTTGGAAAGAACACTTTCAATCCAGGCTCCATAGGTTACGGCAAATCCTCTGATTCCTTCCGGAATTGAAAGAGAGTACGCTGGGTTGGGTATAATGAAAAATACACCGGCATAAGCATAAAATATATATAGCGCTATACGAGTATTAAATAATTTTATTTTCATTTTCAGATTTCATGGACAGAGCTAATATAAAGTCCCAACATACTCTGTCAATACGCTTTGACTATGATATTGGTAGATACCGAATGTTGGCAAAAAGGACATTAAAAAGCAGTAATTAATAAAAAATTCCGGGAGTTGTTTGCAATTCAAGCACTCTGCTTTGTTCTCCAGAATCGTCGTTGGCAAAATATTGAATGGTGACCTTGATAAACATGGGCAATCTTTTTTTTAATGAGTAATCCCATTCGTCCTCCCAATCTCTCCCATTTAAAGAAAATTCAACTCGAAACTCCTTGACCCTCGTTAGTACAGGAATTGGCACGCCCAGATCATGATTTTTATAATCCACAAACATGTCTTCGCTTCTATATAGTGCAAGACTGCCAGTTTCTGGATCATTTTCTCCGTGGTAGGAAACATTGTAAATCCTTGATTGCAACACAAGGGGGTTGGAATAGGCGCTCCCGGAAATGAAATTTAAAATATCGAAACGCTCGCCGCCAATAATGTTTTTTTTTGCCGCAAAAAAAAAGTTTTTATTCCAGTTTTCAAAAACCATATTTTGAAGATCATGCGATAATATAGAATACAGTTCTTCTGATTGCTGCCCTTTAATCGAAGCAGACGATTGGGAATTTAAAAGTTTTTGAATCTGAATATACGTTGTTAAAATTCCAAGAAAAAGAATCGAGACCAGGGTAACAACAATTATCAATTCGATAATTGTAAATGCGTTATTTCTGGGTTTGATCAATTTTCAATCCTCGCAAAGACTCAAGACTATAAATTTTCTTCTCATTGTAATAGATGTTAACATTGTATTGTTTCATCTTGAAACTTAATCCTGTCGATAGGGACGATGTTTTGGATTCGCGGTATTGCTGTTGAATATCGGAAGATGATTTT
>JAOUFE010000132.1 GCA_029858425.1 Spirochaetia bacterium
GGGAGCTTCTTCAGGAGCGGCATCGAGTCCAAGATCATCGAGGGGAGCTTCTTCAGGAGCGGCATCGAGTCCAAGATCATCGAGGGGAGCTTCTTCAGGAGCGGCATCGAATCCGAGATCATCGAGGGGAGCTTCTTCAGGAGCGGCATCGAGTCCAAGATCATCGAGGGGAGCTTCTTCAGGAGCGGCATCGAGTCCGAGATCATCGAGAGGAGCTTCTTCCGATGACTCCGAAGGTACGGAGGGAATATCCTCCAGGGTTTCCATATCCATGTTGGCCAGATCATCAAATTCATCGAGGTCTGCCGTTGGAGAGGTTGCTTTGGGTTTGAAAGATGGCGATTTGCTGTCTTCAGCTTCGGTTTCAGGATATTGATCTTCCTCAGTACTTTCCGCCGGAGGCTCGGTTGAGGTTTCTTCTTGCGGAATGTCTACCTGTCCTGGCGCTCGGGAAAAATCTTCTACAAGATTGTCAATAAGCTGCAGTTCTTCAGGAGAATATACAATCTCCTCGGTGGCCTTACTGGCAGCGGAATCTTCGGTTTTCTTTTTTTTAAACAGCATGGGGAAAATACTAATTGAAATTCATTACTCGTCGACATTATATTGTCGGAAGAAAAAAAAAATATTTAACGAGGAAATTAAAATGATGCGCAGAATTTTCTTAATAGCAGGGTACTGTCAATATTTTTTTTATGCGGCCACAGCGCTTGTGGTGGTGGATAACCCTGTTTCAGCCTATTCCTCCGAAGTTTTAAAAAAAAGCGATTCGGAGAAAAACAATTACTATTATGCCAAAAATCTCGAAAAACTCCGAAAAAGCGTAAAGCCAAGATTTATCAGGTTGTTAGACAGTCGCAATTTTACGCGCAATCATACCGTTGTAGATTCCGGAGTATTGTTTACCTATAAGAACTATCAGGCCAAAAATGTCGATTTTGTTTGCAATCTGGACAGATATCAAAAGCACAGCATGATACGCAATGAAAAGGGAGTATGGTATTATATCTTACCGGTCGATGAATATGAAGAAAAAACTCCGGAGAGGGAGATTTTGTATAAATTTGTAACAGACGGGTTATATATTTATGATTCCACCCATGAAAATTTTGAAGATGATAATTCGGGGGGGCTACTTTCGAAATTTACATTAACCAGCGACATGATGAAAGCAAAGGAAGGAGTAACAGTTTTGGGCTGGGAAACTCCAAATACAAAAAAAGTATTGTTCAGGCTTTATGCTCCCCATTCCAGATATGTATCCTTGATTGGCTCTTTTAATAATTGGGATTCGGAAACAGACACCATGAAAAGAACTTCCGATGGATACTATGAAATCATAAAAAGTTTAATTCCGGGAGAATATGCCTATCTTTTCAGGATAGACGGAAAAGATGTCGTAGACGTAAAAAGCCAGGAGCTGAAATATCATCCAGTTTTTGAAAAAGTGGGTTATTTCAGGATTAAATAAAATGTCCAAAGATCAACGATTGTGGGGAGGACGCTTTGAAGAAGGAATTTCGGAAATATGCCAGGATATTTCCGAGTCCATAAGTTTTGACCGGATTTTATATGCTTTTGACATTCAAGCTTCTTTGATTCATGTGAAGATGCTTGAGAAACAAAAGATTATTACAACCGATGTTTATGAAAAAATTAGTCGCGGTCTAAGACAGATTCAAAAAGAAATTGAATCAGACAAAATGAATTACAGACCGGATCTGGAAGATATTCATACCCATATCGAAAAAAGACTGATAGAAATTGTCGGAGAAGAGGGCAAGTCTCTTCATACTGGCAGGTCGCGCAACGATCAGGTGGCCACAGATACTCATCTTTTCCTGAAGCATCATATCAAAACCCAGATCGTGTATTTAAAGGAACTCCTGGGACAAATGTTCGAGCTTGCTCAAAAAAACAAACAAACCATCTGGGCCGGATATACTCATCTTCAAATCGCGCAGCCTGTACTCTTGGGACACTACCTTATGGCATATTTCTGGATGTTTGAGCGAGATTTGCATCTGCTGGAATTTTCTCTCTGCGAGACAGATTGTTCGCCTCTCGGCGCTGCGGCAATAGGGGGAGCCAATTACCCCATCGACAGGGAATTCAGCGCAGAAGAACTTGGTTTCAAAAAAGTCTATGCCAACAGCATGGATGCCGTATCCAACCGTGATTATCAAATGAGTTACCATTTTTTTGCAGCAAGACTTTTCATCCACATCTCGCGCTTTTGCGAAGATATGATATTGTACAATTCTGTCGAATTTTCGTATGTTCAACTGGGCGACAAGGTAACCACCGGATCATCGATTATGCCACAAAAGAAAAATCCGGATATCGCCGAATTGCTGCGCGGTAAAACAGCGCGGGTAATCGGAGACCTCCAGATGCTTCTAATAAACATGAAGGGTCTTCCCATGGCATACAATCGCGATCTTCAGGAAGATAAAATTTACCTTTTTGACTCCATCAGGCAAGTAACTCTGGGGATCAAAGGGGTTGGCGAAATTTTAAACAATATTACTTTTAAGCCCGAAAAAGTCCGGGATAATTTGTTGCGAGGTTTTTCCCAGGCAACGGACATTGCAGATTATCTGGTCTCAAATTATAAAATACCTTTTCGCCGGGCGCATGAGATGACCGGACAAATTGTCCTGTATTGTGAAAGTAAAAAAATAACCCTCGATCAATTGGAGCCGGGCAACGTAACCGAAGTATGGGGTGATGGATATGAATTATCGGAAGATCTCTTGAAATTAGAATCCTGCATAGTTAGGAAAATGGGAACCGGTTCAACGTCTTATATTGAACTGGACAAACAGTTGGAAGCGGCTTCAAAAATAATAGAGAAGTTTTCGTAGCAAATTCTGCCTGAATACTTTTTCCTGGAGCCTAAGCATGAACTCGGGATTCAGTCAGAATGATTTAGACTGAATCCCGAGTTCATGCTTAGGCTCACCTATGGCGGATTCATCCCCTGTTCACGGAGCATTAATTCTTGACGAGGTGTTTATTGCAAAGTTTTAGGAAATCTATCTATTCTCAGGGAGATAATCCTTAAATTTAACGAATAGATTTAAGGAACGTAGTGAGTAATTCTTTTTTTCCAATTCGGCAGGGACTTTACGATTCGCGGTATGAGCATGATGCTTGTGGCGTGGGGTTTGTCGCTCATATCAAGGGACAAAAAAGCCATGGAATTGTAGGCCAGGGTCTACAGATTCTGGAAAATCTCACCCACCGCGGCGCGGTGGGCGCAGATCCTCTGGCTGGCGACGGCGCCGGAATTTTACTGCAGATTCCGGATGCTTTTTTACGCAACCAGTGTTTATCTGCCGGAATACAGTTACCGCCAGAAGGCAAGTACGGAGCAGGGATGCTTTTTCTGCCGCGCGATGTCAATGGGCGCGATGCCTGTAAAAAAATTGTTGAAGAGAGAATAACTGCCGAAGGTCAGAAACTGTTGGGCTGGCGCGACGTTCCGGTGAATAACAGCAGTCTGGGTAAAAGCATTAAAGACTGCGAGCCTGTAGTGCGTCAGGTTTTTATCGGGCAGGGAGCCAATTGCCCTGATGAAAACAGCTTTGAACGCAAGCTGTTTGTCATTCGTAAAACTGCGGAAAACGCCGTGCGGGATTTGCCCAATGATCTTAAACATGGTTTTTATATTCCTTCTTTATCTTCCCGTACTATTGTCTATAAAGGTATGCTGTTGGCCGATCAGGTGGGCAAGTATTATCTGGATTTGCAAGACGAAACTTTTGTCAGCGCTCTTGCTCTTGTGCATCAGCGTTTTTCTACCAATACATTTCCTACCTGGGATCGCGCTCATCCCTATCGCATGATTGCCCACAATGGCGAGATCAACACTCTGCGGGGCAACGTCAACTGGATGGCCGCGCGACATTCCACGATGTCGTCAGCTTTGTTTGGAGACGATCTCGAGAAGTTGTGGCCGCTCATTGTGGAAGACCAGTCAGATTCGGCATGTCTGGATAATGCGCTGGAGTTGTTGGTAGCCGGCGGCTATTCGCTGGCGCATGCCATGATGCTGCTGATTCCGGAAGCCTGGGTGGGTAGTATTGTTTTAAATGAAGAGCGTCGCGCTTTTTACGAGTATCACGCTATATTAATGGAGCCCTGGGATGGTCCCGCTGCCGTTGCTTTTACCGATGGCCGTCAGATTGGCGTCACGCTGGATCGCAACGGATTGCGACCGGCTCGCTATTTAATTACGAGCGATGACATTGTCGTTATGGCTTCTGAAATGGGTGTGCTGGATATTCCACAACACAAAATTGTAAAAAAATGGCGAATTCAGCCCGGAAAAATGTTTCTGGTGGATTTACAGGCCGGTAAACTTGTGGATGTTGCCAAAATGAAGCAAGAGCTGGCCGTTTCAAAGCCGTATCGTCAATGGATAGACCAGTCGCGCTATTTTCTTGATGACCTGCCTCTTGCCGATATCAAGGGAGGCAGCAAGGATTTAATGGGCAGAGATCCGGCAAAAATATCGTTGCTGGATATTCAACAGGCTTTTGGATATTCTCAAGAAGATATTAAGCTGGTTCTTGCGCCTATGGCTTCGGCAGCAAAAGAAGAAATTGGATCCATGGGCAACGATGCAGCCCTGCCTGTTTTGTCGAATAAAAACCGCTCGTTATACGATTACTTCCACCAGATGTTTGCCCAGGTTACCAACCCACCTATAGATCCGATACGCGAAGAAATTGTCATGTCCCTGATTTCGTTTATTGGTCCGCGCCCCAATTTGCTTGGTATTGATGAAACCGATCCACCGCTCAGGCTCGAGGTTCATCAACCAGTCTTATCCAATGAAGATCTGGCCAAGTTGCACAATATTGATAAACTGACACAGGGGCGTTATAAATCTATTGTATTGGATATGACGTATCCTGTCACCCAGGGCGCCAAAGGCTGCGAAGCTGCGATTAAATCGATGTGCGAAGAAACGGACAAGGCGGTTGCCAATGGTTTTAACGTGATTATCTTGTCAGACCGTGCGGTTTCCAAAGATCGGGTGGCCATACCCGCCTTGTTAGCCTGTTCCGGAGTTCACCATCATTTGATTCGGGAAGGCATGCGCACCAGCGCCGGTCTTGTGGTCGATACAGGTTCGGCGCGGGAAGTTCATCATTTTGCATTACTTGCCGGTTATGGCGCAGAGGCTGTGTGCCCCTGGCTTGCCTATGAAACCATTGCCTCGATGGCCTCCCTTTTACCGGAAGATCTGACTACGCGGGAAGCCATCAAGCGTTTTATCAAGGCTATTGACAAAGGATTGCTCAAGGTAATGTCTAAAATGGGCATTTCTACATATCAATCGTATTGCGGAGCCCAGATATTTGAGGCCCTTGGCTTAAACTCTGACTTTGTAAAGAAATATTTTACCGGCACGCCAACCCCTGTCGAGGGTATTGGTTTGAATATAGTCGCCGAGGAAGCGGTGCTTACTCATTATAACGCATTTGGTCTCAATCTTGTGCTGGCAAACGCGCTTGAAGTCGGCGGAGAATATGCCTGGCGAACCCGTGGCGAAGAACATATGTGGACGCCCGATACAATTTCAAGGCTGCAAAAAGCCGCACGCACCAATAATTATGAAACATACAAAGAATACGCCAGATTGATCAATGAACAGGGTGAACGTTTAAAAACATTGCGCGGACTTTTTGAGATTAAACCCGCAGGCAAACCTGTGCCCATCGAAGAAGTTGAACCGGCGAAGGAAATTGTGAAGCGTTTCGTGACAGGAGCGATGTCTCTGGGCTCAATTTCCACAGAAGCGCATACGACCCTTGCGGTGGCCATGAATCGCATTGGAGGCAAGTCCAATACCGGCGAAGGTGGCGAGGACTCAAATCGTTTTCGTAGACTGAAGGCCGGAGAAAAACTTTCCAATATTATCGGGAAAAAACGCATTGCCGCTGACCTTGTGATGCGGGAAGGCGATTCCTTGCGTTCTCGTATAAAACAGGTTGCCTCAGGCCGCTTTGGCGTTACCGCAGAATATTTAACCAGCGCCGACCAGATTCAGATCAAGATGGCGCAGGGGGCTAAACCAGGGGAAGGCGGCCAGTTGCCCGGTTCCAAAGTCACCGAATACATTGCCAAATTGCGTTTCTCTGTTCCTGGAGTTGGTTTGATTTCGCCGCCCCCCCATCATGATATTTATTCCATAGAAGATCTTGCTCAATTGATCCATGATTTGAAAAACGCCAACCCATCTGCGTCTGTTTCTGTAAAACTGGTTTCCGAAGTTGGCGTGGGTACGGTGGCGGCAGGTGTTTCCAAAACAAAGGCCGATCACATTGTAATTGCCGGTTTTGACGGCGGAACAGGCGCATCGCCTTTATCCTCTATAAAGCATGCCGGTACGCCTTGGGAACTTGGGCTTGCTGAAACACAACAAACGCTGGTTCTCAACCAGCTTCGTGGACGGGTTGTTTTGCAGGTTGACGGACAACTCAAAACCGGACGTGACGTGTTGATTGGAGCTTTGCTGGGCGCCGATGAGTTTGGCTTTGCTACAGCGCCTCTGGTGGTTGAGGGTTGCATAATGATGCGCAAGTGCCATCTCAATACATGCCCCGTCGGCGTAGCCACACAGGATCCTGAACTCCGCAAAAAATTTACCGGTCAGCCCGACCATGTAGTGAACTACTTCTTCTTTGTCGCCGAAGAACTGCGTGAGCACATGGCGCAAATGGGTATTCGCAAGGTAGATGAACTGGTGGGTCGCAGCGACTTGCTGGATGCAAGACAGGGTATTGACCACTGGAAAGCCGGTGGATTGAACTTTTCCAATATTTTTCATCAACCAGACGTACCCCATGGAGTGTCGCGTCGACACACCGAGATGCAAGATCACGGACTTGACAAAGCGCTCGATAATAAACTGATTGAACAATCCAGGGCGGCGCTGGAACATAAAAAACCAGTAGTGATAAAAAGTACTGTTAAAAATATCAATCGTACTGTCG